>JAKSUS010000057.1 GCA_024408745.1 Candidatus Gastranaerophilales bacterium
TCATTTATTCTTGCCATATTATTTTGTAATACATCATGTGCGCTATTGATAGTAGCCATGGCAATATCAGAACCGCCTGCATCAGGGTGATTTTGTGCAGCCATTTTCCTGTATTGAGCTTTCAGTTGGTCGGCTGTAATAGGTGTATCATTATCAAATCCCAATGCTTCTCTTGCAGATTGTATGTCGCTACCAAGTTTTGCTTCTTGTTGTGCAGCATTTAATGCTTCGGCTTTTTGAATTTGTATTACTTGCAAAGCTCCGCCTACTACCGCTAATAAAACAGTAAATGTAGCACCCTGAGCCGAAATTTCACCTGTCATCATATATTCGGCTCCTAAACCTGTACCAATAAATGCGGCAGAATTTGTAACAGCACCTGCTGTTGCACTCATGCCGGCTGCTTTACAAAGGTTAGTTACAGCATAAGATTGACCCATAAATAATATTGTCATACCTGCAGAAGTAGCAGAAGCTTTTGCTACGCCACCCCAGTCAGTAATTTCTGCACCTTTTTCAAGATATGCTGCTAAACCATTTTCTTTTAATTCATCTAATGCAGTACCTGACGTAAATCTATCTGTTATTTCAGTAGCGGCAGTTGCACCAGCCGCTGTTGCAACCGAAGCTCCCATAACAACCGGAGTTCCCATACCCATTGTTGCAAAACTAACAGCAGTCATTGCCGCAATAACAGCAGCAGATTTAACAGCACCTGCTCCGCTTTGTTGAGAGATATTGTAATCGTTTACACGTTTTGCAATATCATTTTCAAGACCGAAGGCGGCTTTATAAGATGCTTCATAGGTTTTTTGAATTTCATCAAAACTTTCGCCTTTGCATTTTTCTTTTGTATTCTTTGCCAATGATTCAGAGAAAACTTTGGCTACCTGATGTAATATCTTATACTTATCATCAACCGTTTCGGCTTTTTCAGAAATAAATTTTTTATCCAGTAATGCTTTGTTTTCTTCCCCAAGCATAGCAGTTAATTTTTCGTATTCTCTATTAAATACATCTTCTTTTGAGGCAGATACATAAGTTACAGGAATACCGCCACTTGCTACTTGAGTTTTATATTCTTCATTAAGCTTATCATCTTTTAACAACAGGCTTAATTCTTTATTAACTGCATCTTCAATATTTTTTGCTGGCAAAGCTTCAAGATATGTTGCTTCAGCTTTTTTGTATGCAGCAATATTTATAGGATCAAATTCAACTCCAAATATTTTTTTAAATTCTCTTGCATATGTTGTTGTACCTAATTGGGCTGCTCTATTTAGTTTTTCTATATTTTTATTAAATTTTGCTAAATCTTCTCTAACTAAATCAGCAGTATTGCCATGTTCATTACCATAGAATTTGTTATTCCAAATTTTTGAAAAGCCGTCAGCTACATCTCCTGCCCAACCGTCATATTTTAGTTGTGCGGTAAGGTCTTTTTGTGCTTTTTCGTATTTTTGAGATAATATATCATTTGCTTCACCTGCCAGTTCTTTGCGAGATTTGGATTCAATTTTTTGTTTTTCTTCAGGCGTTACGAGTTCTTTGTTTTTAATATTTTGAATTAAACCATTTACTATTGTATCGAGATTTTCGGCATTAGTATAAACTAATGAACGTGCTTGTCCGAAAAATGAGTCTTCACCTAATTGAGTTTTTAATTCTTTTTCAAATTCTTTTTTATATGTTTTTAAAGTACCTTTATCTATACCTGCTTCTTTTGCACGTTCTAAGAGTAGTGTAAAAACACCACCTTTTCCCGTTAAAGCCTTAGTCATATCTTCATCACTACTGCCAATTTCTTTTATAATGGCTGAAATAAGTGATTTTTTTGAAGAGACATCACTATATTTTTCCATAATATCAAGAATGTTATCTTTATTGACCTTTTTTAACAACTTTTGGAAATAATTTTTCCCTATTGCTGCAGGATTATCTTCGACATATTGAAACATTGCTTCTGCAATAAAATCATTTTCTTTTGAACTTTCATTTTTTAAATCGCCGTTTACGCCATTTAATTTGATGGCTTTAACTCCTGAAATGTTTTCAGACATGGTATACTCCTTATCACTACCTACTAATTTCATGATTTATATCGGCATAATTTTTTAAATCTTTAATTATTTTGTGATAATTTCCTCAAATTGTAACATTATGTTACAAAAAACGATAAAAAAACACCTCACATTTCTGATTAAACAAGTCCTGAAATTATCAATTCTAGGATGTTTTTATATTCTTCTTCTAAATTATTTATACTTTTTTCGGATAATGTTTTGTGTTTAGAAACTTTTTATAATACTTAGTTTTCATCTTCGCCATCACTGCAATTAGCAATGCCGAGTCGAACTCCCCAAGTCCATAACCATTGAGTAAAACCTGCTTCTTTTAGCTCAACAACAGGTAATGTTTTGAAATCTTCTTTTTTTATTTTTACATCTAAACTATTGCAGTGAGGGTTAATTAATTTTATATATTCACCATCGTAACTTTTTACCATATATGCGTGTTTCCCAAATACAGGTAAATTGCCCTTATATTTGTCTATACCGATAGGTTGTCCTACCATTTGCGGAATATCTGCTTCGTTAAATTCATTTGTAGTCGCAGAATAATAGTTTTTAGTTTTGAACAAATCGTAACTCAAATGAGGTTTGCCACTCCAGTTAGAATATTCATCATCCTTGCCTTTTGTTTTGTATTCAAAATCGGGATAATATTCATTTATTATTTTTAATGCTGCAATTTCAATCAGTTTTGCATCTTTATCTCCTACACAAAGTCCTGATGTACCAACATGTCCTTCATCATCTTTTAATGTTATCTTATCTGAGTCCAATTCGTCTTTTGTAACAATAACAGTATGTTCACCATCTTTAAGGCTGGTTCCGAAACAATTTACGACATCACCCGGGAATGTTACTTTATATGAGTTTGGTGCATCAGATTTATCTATCATTGAAGATACTTCATCATCCGATAATGTTTCAATCGCCGCTAAAAGCCAACAATCACATCCCATTTGGTAAAATGTACCGATGTGTCCGTCAACTTCATCACTGCCTTTGTCGTATTTTGCCATTAACTTTTGTAATGATAAAAGTATAAATGATTGCAATAAATTTGATTTTTTATCGTAATTTATTTTTGTGCCATTTAATAATAAATTTGACAATCTTTCTATTTCGTCATTTCGTTCTTTGTTTGTCATATCAATGCAAAATGGCAATCCTTTTTGCTCTGGGTATGTAAATTTTGCGCTTTCAGGCATATATTTAGACAAAACTTTTTCATTGTGAAAAAATATGCTAAAAGTTTCTTGTTCTGATTTGCATTTGCTGTAATCAAACATAGTACCGTCAATACTGTTAGAGACAAAATTTACTTTATTTGTTTCCATTAATTACCCGATAAATATTCCCATATATTATTAAAGTATTTTTTACAATAAAAATTGCTTGTTTATAAACGAACCTATTTAACTGCTAAGAAAAAATATTATCTTGAATACGGTTCACCTATAATGTGGACATAGATGGAATTTGTTTTACCGGTTATTAATTTGGGAATTGAGCCGACAATAATTATTCTGTCACCGAGTTTAATATCAGTATTGTTCAATACATAATTATCGATTCTGCTAATCAAAGCATCATCTAACGGCAAATCTATATCAACGCAATCAGCATAAATATTCCAATATAAATTCATTTGTTTTGCATATTTTTCTTCATTTGTAATCATAAACACAGGAACACAAGGTTTTAATTTTGATATTAATTTCGGAGTATAACCTGTATGAGAGAATGCTAAAATTGCTCTTGCTTTTAATTTTTTAGCCATCTGAACACTTGCCATTGCGATTGATTGAGAAGATATATTATATTCTTCATTAATTTCCAACATTATACTGTCGGGACAAATAATATTATCTTCAACTGTTTTTGCGATTTTTGACATAGTTTGAACTGCTAAAATCGGATACTTTCCTGATGCGGTTTCTGCTGATAACATAACTGCATCTGTTCCGTCAATAATTGCATTGGCAACATCACTTGCTTCGGCTCTTGTCGGAATTGGTTGTTCAATCATTGTTTCTAACATTTGAGTTGCAACGATACAAACTTTTCTTGCTTCTTCCGCTTTCTTTACGATTAATTTTTGAACAACAGGCACTTGTTCAGGTGATAATTCTATCCCTAAATCGCCTCTCGCTACCATAATTCCGTCAGAAATATCTATAATTTTATCAATGTTATCAATGGCTTGCGGTTTTTCGATTTTTGCAATAACAGGAATGTCACCGCCAAAGTCTGTTATATATTTTTTTGCAAGTTTAATATCTTCTTCATTTCTTACAAAAGACAATGCCACGTAATCAAGATTGTTTTTAACTGCAAATTCGATATATTTAATGTCTCTTTCGGTAACAGCCGACAAACTTGAGGCAGATGTAGGAACATTAATACCTTTTCGCGGTTTGATTTCTTCCCCATATAAAACTTCTTTTTTGACTTTGTTGTATATGATTTCTAAAACTTTTAAACCGATTTTACCGTCATCTAAAAGGATTTTGTCGCCTGCTTTGACATCTTGCGCAATACCTTTATAATCAACGGGAATTTCATTTTCAAGAGGTTCAATCGGAGTTAATATAATTTCCTGACCAACTTTAATATTAACAGATTCAGCAATATTACCAACTCTTATTTTAGGCCCTTGCAAATCGAGTAGAATAGGTGTTTTTTCCTTAAGTTCAAGGCTCGCTTTTCTAATGTTTGCCAAATACTCGGAGT
Source organism: Candidatus Gastranaerophilales bacterium (assembly GCA_024408745.1). Lineage (GTDB taxonomy): Bacteria > Cyanobacteriota > Vampirovibrionia > Gastranaerophilales > JAILCC01 > JAILCC01. Next base: position 4,803 of record JAKSUS010000057.1, read on the forward strand.
GTATTTCTTCCGTTCCGTGTGAACTGTTAAGTCGAAACATACTTATACCTGATTTCATAAGTTCTTTTATTGTTTCATAGTCGCAACTTGCAGGTCCTAAGGTTGCAACAATTTTTGTTTTTACTAATTCGGATAGATTCATAATTGCCCTTTCTTGTTTGCTTATTTTTATTTTATTATAGATTTTATCTTTATTATGTGCAAGTAATAAGAAATTTTGGGTGTTATTATATCTTAATTCATTAAATTTTTTTCAAATAATGTCGGATATATTTTTATATAATCATCTAAATCTCTGTAAAATGCCTCATAATCACAGCTTACTCCTGCTTTTAAAGGTGAAAGCTCTATGCCGTAACTGTCAAGAAGTGAACGGGTAAAAAGATTTGCCACAGAATCAGAGCCTCTTTTATATGGAGTTTCTTGTGCAATTAACCATTGTATTGTTGCAGCAGTATCTACAATTTCTTTTTTTGTAGGTGATTTCTTTTCTTTTAATAATTTGTATGCTTTTTCAACCAAAGTTAAATTAGTTTCGATATTAGCGGGATTGTTTTTACCGGTTTGAATTGCTACAGAAGATTCTTGAATTAGAATTTTGCAAGTAATAGCATTGCTATAAGCCTCATTTGCTTTTGGCACATAAAACTCACCATTAGAATAGTTTTTAAAATATTTTTTGTATATTTGCGTATATTCATAGCCTCTTGTTTCAGGTTTGCTTAATAAATCTATAAAACCAGTTGGTACAGTTTTTTTTATTCCAAACATACTTTTGGTTTTTCCAATCTTATTAATAATATTTATGCAATATTCGGTCATATGCAATATTTTTTTTACATCTACATTTTTTTGCATCATTGAAGATATAATTTGTGTCGCTTTACGCATTTTCTCATTCCACTGATAATTGCTCTTGTAAGTTGACATTCTTACAAAATAAAGGTCTGTTGGAAAGTTTTTTATTGATGTAAAGGAAATATTATCGCCATTGTTGCTGCACAGAATATCATTATCGTTTTTTGATAACGTTTTATCCTGAATATTATTTGTGTATCTTTGATAATTTGTTTTTCGAAATAGAACTTTCATCAATATTTTATAAAACAATTAATAAAAAAATTTGCTATCCTATTTTACTGATATATTATAAAACTTGCATAAAAAAGTTAATAAGAGTACAATATGAATTGGTATATGTAAATATTAGCTAAAGAAAAGAAAGAGGTATTAAAAATGGCAAAATTTGTATGTACAGTATGTGGTTGGTCAACAGAAGGTGCAACTCAACCTGACAAATGTCCTTTATGCGGAGCAACAACTTTCAATAAAGTTGAAGGTGGCGAAAAAGTTTATGCTTGCGAACACAAAATCGGTGACGGAAAAGTTGACGATAAAGAAATTATGGATGGTTTAAGAGCAAACTTCAACGGTGAATGTACAGAAGTCGGTATGTATTTAGCAATGTCAAGAGTAGCAGAAAGAGAAGGATATCCTGAAGTTGCAGAAGCATATAAAAGATACGCTTTTGAAGAAGCAGAACATGCTGCAAAATTTGCTGAATTATTAGGCGAAGTTGTTACAGATTCAACAAAGAAAAACCTTGAATTACGTGCCGATGCTGAACACGGTGCTTGCGAAGGTAAATTAGTAATTGCAAGAAGAGCAAAAGAATTAGGCTTTGATGCAATTCACGATACAGTTCATGAAATGGCAAAAGACGAAGCAAGACACGGTAGAGGTTTTGACGGTCTTTTAAAACGTTATTTTAATTAATTTTTAGTTAATTAATTGTTTAATATGAAGGTGTGAAAAATGTATTTCACACCTTCTTTTTTATTCTTGTAAATTTTTATTTATCAATTTGCCAACAAAAATTTATTCATTGTAAAATATATCTATAATTATTTGGAGAGAGTTTGATGGAAGATATAAACAAAAAGGTCGTAAGCATCTTTGAACGTCATAAAGCAAATAAATTAAATAATGATGATGCAAAAGTTATTGAATGTGATGACGATATTTACTGTGTTACAGTCAAAACCGATAAACATGGCAATCCGTTTAACAGAGCAGAACTATTAGAAGATGCAAGGATGACTGAATATATTGTTAAGGTTCTTGTTGATACTCCTGAAAGCTCTTATATTAATAATTATAAAGTTTCAGGCGAAAAAATTTTGGAATTTTTATCTAAATACACAAAACGCAAGAAACAAGGTCAAGTTATAGAAATAGACAAGTATATTCCGGACGATTTAGCGTGAGAGAAAAAATATTAAAGTTATTGAAGCAAACCACCAAACCTTATCGTTATATCGGTGGCGAAGAAGGTTCAATAAAAAAAGATTTATCCAAAATAGAATTAAAAACATGTTTAATGTTCCCTGATATGTATGAAGTTGCTATCTCAAATTTGGGACACAGGATTTTATACCA
>JAKSUS010000058.1 GCA_024408745.1 Candidatus Gastranaerophilales bacterium
AAAAACTGAAGAAATAATATTACTTTAAACTTGATTTCAAAAGTAATTCCGCTAAATATTTTGCACCTTCAAAGGGTTGAACTGCTAATTTTTCTGCTGATTTTTGAACATCAAACGAAATAAATCTGTGCTCAACCGAAAAACTGTCTTTTTTAGTTTCATCAATTTCTAAAATAACATAACACGCTTTATTATCTTCCGTAAAAGGTCTACCTACACTTCCTACATTTACAACTGTTTGCTTTTCTATCTGATAACCTGCGGGAAGATGTGTATGCCCGCATAAAATCAAAGTATCATTCACTCCTTCGAGCATTGGTTTAATTTCGTCAATACTTTTACCGGGTAAAATGTTTTCATCATTTTTTCTCGGCGAACCATGAGTCATTAAAATTGAAGTTTCACCAATTTTTATTGATTTTGTAGAAGGTAAATTTTTCAAAAACTCAATATTTTCTTTTGATAAAGTATCTTTTGAATACTGAATTGCATTTTTGGCAAAATCAGGAACATTCGGAAGTCCATCATTAACAATAAACAAATCAGTATTTCCTTGTATAATATCAACATCATATTTTGAAGATAGATTTTTAACAAAAGTAACTGTTTTGTCTGGTTCAGAACCCATAATCGCTAAATCGCCCAATATTAATAATCTGTTTATTTCAGAATTATCAATATCATTCAAAACACTTTCCAATGCTTCCATATTTCCGTGAATATCAGATATAACAGCAACTTTAATCATTATAAAATTTACTCCTTAAAATTAATGTAAAAATTCTCTCATTCCGGTTGTAATCATTGCGATATTGTATTTATCACATTCAGCGATAACGTCATTATCTTTAATACTTCCGCCCGGTTGGATAATTGCGGCAATTCTGCTTTGCGCTGCCGCCTGAATATTATCAATTGCAGGGAAGAAACCGTCACTTGCAACAACTGCATCTTTTGATTCATCACACGCTTGATTTAAAGCAATTTCCATTGATGCAATTCGGCTTGTTTGCCCCATTCCGACACCTAAAAGTTTTTTGTTTTTAGCAACAACAATGGCATTAGATTTAACATGTTTTACAACTTTCCACGCAAAAATCATATCTTCAACCATATCTTCATCAGGTTTAGCTTGGGTAACAACTTTGAATGTATCTTTATTTAATTCAACATTTTCTTTGGTTTGAATTAATGTTCCAAATTTAGTGTTTTTAATATCAATTATGGGAGTATTTTTATATGTTAAAACATCTTCGTTTACTCTCACCAATCTTAAATTCTTCTTTTGTTTTAAGTAATCAACCGCTTCTTTATCAAAATCCGGAGCGATAATAACCTCTAAAAATATTTCTTTCATCATTTTTGCGGTTTTTAAATCGACTTTTTGATTAAACGCAACAATTCCGCCAAAAGCACTAATCGGGTCGCAGTCTAACGCTCTTTGATATGCATCAGCAACATCATCACCTAATGCAACTCCGCAGGGATTAGCGTGTTTAATTATTGCACAGGCGTAAACTCCGATAAATTCACTTACCAAATTGAAGGCTGAGGACATATCAGCAATATTATTGAATGATAATTCTTTTCCGTTTAACAAAGTAAAATCGGTAATATTATTATCCATTTTATAGAGTCCTGCTGATTGATAAGGATTTTCGCCGTATCTTAAATCTTGTACTTTTTCTAAATTTAATGTTAGAGTTTCTTCTAATTCATTATCGTTTAATATTTTAGCAATTAAATTATCATATTTTGAAGTTAATTTGAAAGCCTTAATTGCAAGTAATTTTCTGTATTCTTCAGTTGTTTCGCCGTTGTTTTGGTTTAATATTCCAATAAATTTATCATATTGATTAACAGAGGTTAGAACATTTGTAAAAGCATAATTTTTTGCAGCGGCTCTTATTAATGCAACTCCGCCAATATCAATAGTTTCGATAGTTTTTTCCTGTTCAAAGGGATAAAGATTAACAACAACTAAATTAATTGGAGCAATATTATTTTTTTCCAATTCTAACAAGTCGTTATTATTATCAAGTCTAGCTAAAATTCCTCCAAAAATATTCGGATGCAAGGTTTTTACTCTGCCGGATAAAATTTCTTCAAAACCTGTAACATCTTTTACTTCAATAACAGGAATATTATTTTCTTTTAAAGTTTTAAAAGTTCCGCCTGTTGAAATAATTTCGTAATCAAATTTTATAAGTTTTTCAGCAAATTCAACAATATTTGTTTTATCAAAAACACTTATTAATGCTCTTTTTTTAGCCATAATCTCCACTCCTTAAAAACAAACTTATATAAAAAGCATAATACAAAAACAGAACATTATGTTTAAAAAAAATTTATTGTAAATTTTTGTTACAAGAACCTTAAAAATCCTAAAGATTATCATTCAATTTGCCGATATATATTTTGGTAAGGTTGTGCGTAAGGTAGTATTTAGCATGGCAGATGATAGTTTAAAGATAAATAAACTTAATAATACTGTTTCTTCTCAAGTTACATCCGATAATAATCAGGTTAAAAAACAAGAAGAAAATGTTTCAATTCACCAAGCGGAAAAAGTTGGTGAATCTTCTGCTGATAAATCTTTATCGAATAATATTACTACAAAAAGCACTTCTCAAACTGATTTTCAAAATTCTGACAATAGTATCTTAGATGATATTGATGCTATGGCTGAAATTCCTCAAGATACATCTTATCTTCTTTCCGAAAGAGGCAAAATACTTAAAACTTTAACTGAATCAATATCAAAACTCGATAAAAAAAATAAAGACAATATTGATAAAGCAGTTAATAAAAGATTAAACTCACATCTTCCTTATACTGAAAAATATTTAACTACCGATGCTGAGTATGTAAGAATTTTACAAAACATTATTGCGTATCAGGATAAACTGTCTGAAGAAGAATTGACTGATTTACTGAACTCTTTAAGTATAAAAAATGATGAAGAAAAACAAGGAAAAGCAAGTTATTATCTAAATAAGGCTATACATGGAGTAGAAGAAGTTCAAAAAACTCAAGAAAAATTAACTCAAGATAAATATCGAAATCTTGAAGGAGTAAAAGCAAACTTCCAAGAAATTACCGATAATGAAGGTATGGTTGCTGATTTAACCAATGCTCTGATTAGTTTATTCGGAACTTCAAGAGGTGATGTTAAATCTGCTATTAACGTTGAAGATAAAAACGTTCAGGAATTAATAAAGTGTATCGCTACTAAAGATGCAAAGGGGTTTGCCGTAAAATATCGTGAAATTACAGGTGTTAATTTTGATATAGATAAGTATAAAAATCTTTCTGTTGCACAAAAAACTTTTGAAAGTGCAGAATTCGCTCATACTATGCAAGATGCTGCTAAAGAATTAAGAAAAGAACTCGACAGAGAAAGTTATAAACTTGAAAGAAACTATAATCTTGATAGTTGTGAAAACTATTTAAGAGCAAAATCCCCTGAATATTCACCTCTTGAAAAAGCATTAATGAAAACATTTAAAAATGATAAAAAAGCGTGTTTACTATGGATTGATGCAAAAAAATTGGAATTGGGTCTTAAAGACGAACCTCAGTATAAAATTTATGGAGCACTTGTAAAAGAATTTTTTAAAGATTCTAAAGAATTATCAAAAGAAGCATTTAAAGATAAATCTTTTGAAGAATATACATCTGAGTACAAAAACGCACTAAAATCCGTTTACGGTGAAAATATTCCCGAAGAAACTTTGAATAATTACATATCTAATCAAATGACCGCAAACGGTTTAACTCAAACAGGTCTAATGATTGGAGTTGGTATTTTATCAGGAGGAAGTGCTTTAGCTGTTGCTTTAACAACAGGGGCTTTGATGACTTCCGAAAAAATGACTTCAAATAAAGGCTTAAATTTAAAAGAAGATGCAGGCGATATTGCAATTAATATGGCTATTACTTACGGAGGTTGGAAAGTTTTCGGCTTAGTTGCTAAAAATACTGCTGAACCTTTATTAAAGAAATTAAACGATAAAGCCTTCCAAAGTTTATTGGAAACTCACGGGATTAAAATAACAACAGCAGCAAGAGGAATATCATTAACAAGTGCAGCAGCAGGCGGTGCTTCTTCAGGTGTAGCTACAAGTATTGTTGAAGGTATGATTCAAGGACAAGATGCTTCGACTATTTTAAGTAATTCCCTAAAATCAGGCTTATCAGGTGCTTTATTTGCTATCGTTTTTGCAGGTGGGGCAGAACTAAAAAATGCTTTAACAAGTCCTGTTAAAAGATTTAAAGCTGATTATAAGTCTATATTAAAAGAATTGGCAAAAAATCCCGAACACTCAGAATTTTTAAAATCAATAAACGGTATTGAAAATACTCCCGAAGGTGCAACAAAAGTTGTTGAATATTTAACAAATATGAGAAAAACAACTTTCTTCTCATCAGAAGACGTTGAACTTATAACACAAGATACAATTCCTGCAAAATATGCCGATATTAACCCGCAAAATCAACCCGGTTATCATATTGAAGTAGAAAAAGCATTTGCTTATAAATACGATTCACCTGCACTTCAAAAAGGTGTTAAATTAACTTCGCAAGAAAAAGCATTATGGGATGCAATTTTTAAGTTTGAAAATTCTTTTAAACAATTAGTTAAAGATTATTACTCAATTCCAAGATACGCAAGAGGTAAAGATGATTTTAAATTCGTAATGCAGCCTGAATTAACTGACGGAAGTAAGGCAAGCCAAACTGCATTAGAATTGACAAAACAACCACAGAAAGAAGAAGTTGTAAATCCGGAAACTGTTAAAACCACAATTTCTAAAACTCAAAATATTAGTAGTAAAACTCCAATTAAAACGCTTGAACAAACTAAAGAAGCAGAAATAGCACAAATAAAAAAAACAATAGCTGAAGAAAAAGCTATGTTTATAGAGGCACATAAAGATAATTTGCCTTCGTTAGAAGAAAGATATGAACAATTATTACGTAATCTGCGTATATCTTATGCGGGCGGATATTCACAACTTGAAAGCAAGGCAGAAGTGTTGGCAAATAACATAAACAGATATTTAGATTACCTTTGGGAAATTTCACCTCGTGCAAAAGAATTAAAATTACAATTAGCATTAAAAAAGATGACGCCTGAAGAATTAGATTTGTATAACAGAGCCGTTAAAAGACTTGACGAAAGAGGATTAAAATATGATAAATATGAATTAGTACAATTCCCGATAGGCGATCCGAAGAGTGTTACAAGTTCATTAGCAACACATGGATTTGCTTCAGGTGATTTTGTAATCGGATGCAATAGTGCATATAGAATAAATAATTCTTTGAGAAGAGGGGTAGAAGTTAACGATCTTCTGAGAAGGCTTTAAGGATGTTAAACCGTTACAGGAAGATGCTAAATGTTATAGAGAAGTAGCAGGAATGAAGGCTGATGGTTCTGCTGATTTTATTCGTGGCTTGATAAATGCAAAAAAAGGTTATATTTTTACTGATAAAGGATATTCATATACTACTAACGCAAAAAGTTGTGCAAAATCTTGTAATTCCGGTGCGGATGAAGAAAACATAACGCAAATATTATTGACAATTCTTACACCTAAAGGAGCTAAAATTTGTAATAATAAATCAGCACCGCAACAAGAATTTATATTCCCGAGAAATGCTCAATTCAGAGTAGTAGAAGAAGCAAAAGAAACAGTTTTCACAGATAAAGATGGTTCGACTTATACTAAACCTGACAGATTAGAAATGACCGTTGAATACATATTACCTGATAGTGTTGCAACAACTCAAACACCTACTCAAGCAAAAAGTGAAGCATATCCTTTTGAACCGACTCCCATAAAAGAGGTATCAGGAAAATACGGCAAACCTGAATATAAATTCAACAAGGGTTATTCTGAAAAAACAGATACAATGCTTCCTACAAAACATCATACAAAAACATGTTCGTCAGAATTTAGCAGATACCCCGAGCAGGTTGCTATCATACAGAAATTAATGCAAGCAAAAACTGATACACCATTGAGTATTTTAAATATTGGTGTAGCAGCAGGGCAAGAACCTTTGACATATATTAATTTAGCTTATCAAGTTGCGAAATCATCAGGCAAAAAAATCTCTGATATTATAGATTTAACGACATCTGATTTATTAGCTTCTCCACCTGATTTTGTCAACGGAACAAGAGAAACTTTCCCTGAAGATGTTATTAAATTTTATGAATATATTTGTGATTCACGTTCTCAAAAAAGCAATTGGAATACACCTGTTGAACAATTAAAAGTTAATGAGAAAAAAGATGTTGTTTTATTTAATAATGTTTTACAACACATGAAAGATAGTAGTGAATTAAAAGCAACTCTTGAATACTTAGCTGACTCTGTTAAAGATGATGGTGTTTTTTGCTTTGAAATTTCAGGTCATAAATTGCAGGACTTTGAAGTGCAAAGATTACAAATGATGCATGATATTTTAAAAGCAAAAGGTTTTGTTGAAACAAGCGAAGGTTCGGGAATTTTTAGAAAAACATCTGTAAAAACCCAAAGCAAATCAAGTGCTGTTGAAAAAACAAAAGATTTATTGGCAAGAGGTTTTAACTTTGGTAATGAAGTTGCAACAGAAATTGCTCCATATTTATCTGTTTCTTTAGAAAAACTTCCTGCAGTTCCTCTTGCAATTTCGCAACTTATTTCAAGCAAAGCATTAGCAGGTATTGGCATTGTTCCTGGAATATTAGGACAAACAGCAGAAGAATTTATACCACCTGTTGAATACATGTCAGAATTAGAAAAATTCCCTTATTTAGATACTCCAGTAAAACAACAACGATATGTTGAAATAAGAAGTTTGAAATTTCCTAACGGTGAAAAGTGTATAGATAATAAATATGCTGTTGCACAACTTGCAGATAATATATCAGATGAGGCATACCCGAGATTATTAAATCTAATTCAAATAGAAAGTCAGCTTTCCGGTACTTCACTTATTTATAATTATGATATAGATACCTATGCTGAGAATCCTGTATATTATGACAGAATTATGCAATTAGTAGCAAAAATTAAAAACAAAGACGGAAAATGCGCAATTGTTCCAAGTTCAATTGATACATTTATCAAAGATGAAGATAAATT
>JAKSUS010000059.1 GCA_024408745.1 Candidatus Gastranaerophilales bacterium
ACAATTCTCTCTTGTAATATTTAGTGCAGTAAGTATAGCTTCCTGTTTTTCTTCCATAACTAGTCTTTCATCATCTTCCATGTGATCGTATCCGATAAGATGCAACAAACTATGAGAAAGCAAAAATGCAATTTCACGTTTAATTGAAAATGCCATTGATGAAGAAGAAATTGTTGAAGAACTTTTAAAAAAAGAATTGAAAAAGGTTTTTGATGAGGAAACGATTTTAACAAAAGAATTTATGAAATTAAGTTTGCCTTTAAAGAAACGTATTGTTAAAAATTTATTGGAAGAAAATGATTTTGATTATGATAAAAAAAGAATAGAAGAAGTTTTGGCTTTTATTGAAGAAAATGCAACTTCAAAAGCAGGAAAAACTTTTTCGTTAGATAAAAATCATTGGCTTTTTACGAATAATAAAGTTACCGAAATAATTGATGAAAGTGATTATAATACCGTTTTTGCCGAAAAAACAATTAATATGAACGGCGAAACGATTTTGGATGAATTTAATGCGGTTGTTAAAATTACAAATTGGGAAGGTGAAGCACCAAAAACTTTTCCGAAAGATAATGAGAACACAATTTATGCTGATTTTAGCAATATTGAATTGCCTTTGACTTTCAGAACAAGAATGTTTGGTGACAGGATTGTACCGTTTGGCAAAAAATCACCGATAAAGCTGAAAAAATATCTAAATAATAAGAAACTTTCAAAACATGAAAAATCTAAAGTTTTGTTAATTTCTTCAGGTCAAAATGTTTTATGGGCGATAAATTTGGGTATAAGTAATATTATAAAAGTTAAGGGCATGCCGACTCATAAGGTAGAGTTTTTTTATAAGGAGAAATAGTTATGGATAATTTAATACTTAAAAATTTACAGGTTTTGGTTTCTGAAGAAGATATACAAAAAAGGGTAAAAGAAATTGCCGATCAAATCAATAAAGATTACGAAGGCCAAGAAATCGTTTTAATTAGCGTTTTAAAAGGTTCAGTTGTTTTTGCCGCTGATTTAATCAGACATATAAACGTTCCTGTTCAACTTGAATTTATAAGACTTTCAAGTTACGGCAATGAAATGCGTTCATCAGGAAAAGTAAAAGCTATTGATTTAACTTTACCTAATATGAACGGCAAAAATGTTTTAATAGTTGAAGATATTATTGATACAGGAACAACAGCAAACTTTTTAACAAGTTATTTCAAACTTCAACATGGTATAGATAATATCAAATTTGTAACTCTGTTAAATAAAGAATGTGCAAGAAAACACGAAGTACAAGTTGATTATTCAGGTTTTATAATTGATGATTATTTCGTTGTCGGTTACGGTCTTGATTATTCGGGATATTACAGAAACTTACCTTATGTAGGATATTTTAGTTAATGCTCTAACATAAAAGTTACGGGGCCGTCATTAATTAATGAAATATCCATCATTGCTCTAAACACGCCAGTTTGAATATTTAGTGGTGATTTTTTTAATTCACTTACAAAATATTCATATAATTCGTTTGCTTCTTGTGGCGGTTTTGCATTATCAAAACTCGGTCTTGTGCCTTTTTTGCAATCACCTGCAAGAGTAAATTGTGAAACAACAAGAATTTCCCTGTTTATATCAGAAACCGATAAATTCATTTTTTCGTTTTCATCTTCAAAAATTCTTAATTTTAAAATTTTTGAAACGAGCCAGTCTGCATTAGAAGTTGTATCATTTTTTTCAACTCCTAAAAAGATTAATAAACCTTTATGGATTTGTGAATATATTTGCCCGTCAATACTGACGCTTGCGGATTTAACCCTCTGAATCAGCGCTTTCATGTTTATCCTTTTTTGCTCTAATTTGTTCTATTTTATCTTTTGTGCATTGTGCAACTTGATAGTCACCAAGTTTAACAATTTCTTCGCACCATTTTTCCATTGTATCAGCCATGTTTTTGGACGGATCAAAAGGTTTACCGATTTTAATTACAATTTTTCCGCCAAAAGGAACTTTGCTGAATTTTTCCGAACCTGTGATAGAAACGGGTAAAATTTGAGCTTTTGCCATATTTGCCAAATATGCAAATCCGGGGTTAATTTTTGTAATTTCACCTACATTGTCTCTTGTACCTTGAGGGAACATTGAAAGGAGCCAATGATTAGTTTTCATAATTGCTTGGGCAGTTCTTATTGTTGCGATTTCAAGTTTTGCTCTGTTTACGGCAAAAGTACCTAATGCAACGATAATAGGGCAGAGCCATTTAACATCATATAATTCTTTTTTCGCCATATATGCAATAGGTCTTTTTGTTGCGAAAGAAGATAAAATCGGGTCAAGATAACCGCTGTGCGTCGGTGCAACCAAAAATGACTGATTTTTTGGAATATTTTCTCTGCCTTCGACTTTTACCTTATAAAACAAAAACACGTAAGGCATTGTAAAAAGCCAAACACACATCCATTGAAAGACTTCCGTTAAAAAATTATATTCTTTTGTTTCTCTCTTTGCATAATTTCTTTTTGCCATAATCTATTCCTCAATTAAAATATTCATCAACTCTAAAAATTCGGGGAAAGAAGTATTTACCCATTCAAAATCATTTATACAAATTTCTTTCGCGCAAATCAAACCTGCAACATAAGCGCTCATTGCTAATCTGTGATCATGATATGTTTCAATTATCGTATCCCCTTTTAATTTTGTTTTGCCTGATATTATAAAGCCATCTTCTCTTTCTTCAATATCAACTCCTAATTTTGAAAATTCTCTAACTACGGATTTTATTCTGTCTGATTCTTTATTTCTTAAATCCTGCGCATCTTTTATAATCGTTTGACCTTCGGCTTGCGACGCTAAAACCGCGATAATGGGAAGTTCATCAATCAATCTCGGAATAATTTCACCACTAATGTCAATTCCTTTTAAGTTTTCGGAATATGAAATTTTTATATCACTGACTTCTTCACCGCAACCGGTTCTTTTATTTAATATTTCAAGATTTGCACCCATTTTAATTAAAACATCAATAATTCCCGTTCTTGTTTCGTTAATTCCTACATTTCTAACAATTATACTTGCGTTCGGAATTATAGATGCTGCGACAAAGAAAAATGCAGCAGATGAAATATCACCTGGGATTATTAATTCTTTTGGGATTAATTCTGATTTTTCAATTTTGACGGTTTTATTATTAACAGAAATATTTGCACCTAAATATTCAAGCATTTTTTCGGAATGATTTCTTGAAATATAAGGCTCCGTTACTGTAGTTTTGCCGTCAGCAAACAAACCTGCAAATAAAATACAAGATTTAACCTGTGCGCTTGCAATCGGTGTAATATAATCAATTCCGTGCAAATCAGATGGTTTTATAATTAAAGGTGTTTTAAAATCGTTATTTAATGATGAAATATCAGCGTGCATAAGTTTAAGCGGTTCAATAATGCGTTTCATCGGTCTTTGAGAAAGACTTATATCACCCTCAATTCGGCTTTCGAAATTTTGACCTGCCAAAATTCCCGATAATAATCTTGTTGTCGTTCCTGAATTTCCCGCATATAAAATATTTTCAGGCTTTGTTAATCCGTTTGATGAAATTTCAAAATTCATTTCATCTTGAAATTTAACGTTAACACCCATTTGTTCAAATATTTTCAAGGTATTTCTGCAATCTTCGCCTTTAGAAAAGTTTTTTATTGCGACTTTTCCTTTGCAAAGACTCCCTAACATTACTGACCTGTGGCTTATTGATTTATCGGGAGGAACTTCAATTGTACCTTTAAAATTATTTATTTTCTTAACTTTTACCTGCATAATGCAGTTATTTTATCATAAATTTTGTTAGGTATTCAAATATTTTACATGCTATAATAAACTTAAATTATTTATAATTTATGGAGAAATTTTCATGGGTTGTCTAAAAAATATAATCAGTTTTTTCATTCTCATTCTTGCAATTATCGGGTTTAAAGTAATCGGTGGGTTTGAATTTGTAATGAATTTTATTAACGGAATGCCAAAACAATAATGAAAGTCGAACTTCTTGCACCTGCAAAAGATTTAGAATGTGCCATAACTGCCATAAATTATGGAGCTGACGCTGTTTATATCGGCGCAAATGCTTTTGGCGCAAGACATAATGCAACAAATTCATTGGAAGAAATTAAGAGGCTTGTTGATTATGCACACAAATTTTATGTAAAAGTTCACGTTACGATAAATACAATTTTAACCAATGAAGAATTGAAAGAAGCGCAAAAACTGATTTATAATTTATACGATATTGGTGTTGATGCGATAATTGTTCAGGATATGGGTTTATTGGAAGTTGATTTGCCTCCGATTGCACTTCATGCAAGTACACAATGCAATAACAGAGATTTTGAAAAAGTTAAATTCTTTGAAAAAACAGGTTTTCAACGAGTAATTTTAGCAAGAGAATTATCTTTAAATAAAATTAAGGAAATTTGCGAAAATACAAACGTTGAAATTGAAACATTTATTCATGGGGCTTTATGTGTATCATATAGCGGTCAATGTTATTTGAGCCAAAGCATCGGTGGAAGGTCGGCTAATCGTGGCGAATGCGGTCAGCCTTGTCGAAAAAAATATTCACTTTTAGATGATAAAGGAAATTATTTAATTAAAAACAAACACCTGCTTTGTTTGAAAGATTTTAATGCTTCAGAAAATATCGAAGCATTAATAAATGCAGGTGTTAAATCCTTTAAAATTGAAGGAAGATTAAAGGATAAAAATTATATTAAAAATGTTGTAGGCTTTTATCGGAAATTAATTGATAAGTATGCTCAAAAAACTTCATCAGGTAAGGTCTTTTTTGATTTTGAACCGAATGTTAATAAAGCATTTAATCGTGGTTTTACGGATTACTTTTTAAATAACAGAAATGAAATTTTTAATTTTAATACACCTAAATCAATTGGTGAAAAAGTCGGTAAAATAAAAGAAGTTTATAAAAATTATTTTACATTTGAAGGTGAAAAATTATCCGTTCAGGACGGCTTATGTTTCTTTGAAAATGATGAGTTGAACGGTTTTTTAATTAACAAAATTGAGAACGATAAAATCTTTCCTAATAAAATGCCAAATATTAATAGGGGTACTGTTTTATACAGAAATATTGACATTGAGTTTAATAAAAAACTTGATATTTCTAAAACGACAAGAAAAATTAAAGTTGATTTTATTTTCACAGATAATAAATTAATTGCAACAGATGAAGATAATAACGAAGTTAAAATAAATTTAGATGATTTTGAAGAAGCCAAAAATGAAATAAAAGCAAAACAAAATATAATTGAACAATTGAAAAAAACAGGTGAAAGTGATTTTTATGTTGAAAATATTGAACTAAAATTAATTAAAATTCCGTTTTTACCAATTTCCAAGATTAATGAATTAAGAAGGAATATTTTAGAACTTTTGATGAAAGAAAGATTAAATAATTATAAACGACCAATAAGCGGTGAAATTAAAGTTATTCCTTATTATAAAAACGAAATTGATTATAAGGGTAATGTTCATAATGATTTTGCAAAATTGTTTTACGAAAAGCGAAATGTGAAAGTAAAAGAATTTTCATTTGAAACAAAACCGGTTAAAAATGCTGAATTAATGAGGACAAAACATTGTTTGAAATATGCTTTGGGTAAATGCAAAAGTAAGGATAAATTATTTTTAGAAGATGAATTCGGAAAAAAATATGAATTAGAATTTGATTGCAAAAATTGCGAAATGGTTATAAAATATACTTGTTAGTATAATGGTCTTTTATGTTCTTAAATGATATAAATGGTTAAAAGATAATCATAAAAGATACAAAACTTTACAATTGAGATAGCAATTATCAAATAAATTTCAAGTTTTGTTTTTACATGATTAGGTAAGCAATCAAAAACGATGTTAAAATTGGAGGTAAGGTATAAATGACAGCAGCAATTCCAGAAATTAAAACAGTTACACCGGGAGCAACTCCGAGTGCTTCTTTGACACAAGAAGATATTACTCGCATGCCAAAATCTTTTACACCGGGAGCACAAGGTTTAGAGGCAGATACTTTTGAAACTAAAAAAGAATCTCATGCAGTAAGAAATACTATTATTGGTCTTTTAATTGCAGCAGCGGCTATTGTAGGTTTAAAACACTGTGGCTTTATGAAAGTAGAAGAAGGCAGTACAAAATTCTTAGACAAATGGATTAAAAAGCCAATCAATAAATTAGGCGAATGGATTGAATGGCCTTTTGTTTGGGTAAAAAACAAATTCAGTTCAGGCAAAGCAGCAGGCGATGCAACAGCCGAAGGTGCAGAAGCAGCAGGTGCAGGAGCACAAATCCCCCAGTAGAAAATGCAACTTCGAGAATGGAAAAATTTAAACATGCTTTAAGACATCCGATAGAAACAATTAAAAGCATTATTCCGAAGAAACAAACAGCATCTGAAGTTGCATAAAGCGAAAATATATAAAAAAGAGGTTTTTATAAAACCTCTTTTTTATTTTAATAATATATTTTAATTGCTGCCTAATTCGCAGATAGTTGTATTTATTGCGGGTAAAATATTTTTGTAAAAAACTAATTCTTTTTCTTTTGCACATATAATCATTTCAATTAAATCTTTTTTAATTTTATTTTCTGTGCAAGAAATTTCAAAATCAAATATTTGCAAATCAATACCTAAAACTTTAACTAATTCAAAGAAAGATTTTAATGAGGGGATATATTTACCACTTTCTATTCGAGAGATGTGCTGAACGCTCAAATCAACCATTTCTGCTAATGCTTCTTGCGTGATGTTTAACTTTTTTCTGTATGTACGTATAACATTTCCGATAAAAAATTTATCATCGAATTTTGACATAACTATCCTCCTGTCTCCCCTTATTTATACATAGGTTAATTTGAAATGATTTTTAATGATGTATATGTTTATTTTTAAATAAAAACATGTTGCATACATATATTTTCTGTGTGATAATTATCGTATACGTTAAATTTTGATTATTGGTATTTGAAAATTGAAAGGTGTAATTATGGGTGATTATACAAGATTAAACTACTCGGAAATGCCATTATGGCAAGAGATAGAAATTTCTGATAAGTGTGATTCTGAATTTATAAAATTTTATGAACTA
>JAKSUS010000006.1 GCA_024408745.1 Candidatus Gastranaerophilales bacterium
ATCATCATTTGTGATGCTGTAATTAGCAATCATGTTTCGTGAAAACATAAAGATGTATCATAAAAGACAATAATCCCATAAATCAAAATCAACGACTATGGAAGAACAAGTTAGTGAAAAAAAAGTTTATTTTACGGTTGAAGAATTAATTAACATATTAAAACCAATTTTTGAAGATGAAAATATTGCCAAAATTTCACACAACGCTAAATTTTTAATGCACTTATTAAAAAATCACAACTGCGAATTAAATAGTATCATTTTTGATACAATGCTTGCCGATTACATAAAAGATTCATCTTTTAAACACGGGCTTAAACAACAGGCTTTATCTTATCTTCAATATGATATGCAAGATGCAAGCGAACTTTTAGGTAAAGGTAAAATGATGAAAACTGTTTGCGAACTACCTTTGCATGATGTTTTTGACTATTTTACAAATGATGCTTTTGCAATTTTAAAACTTGCAAAATATCATATTGAAAATTTAACCGAAAAAGAAATTAATCTTTTTTATGAAATTGAATTACCTTTGACAAAAGTGCTTTTTGAAATGGAAAGAAACGGTGTTTCTATTGATACAAAGTATTTAAAAGAATTTTCAGATAATATTGACATTCAAATTAAAGATTTAGAAAAAAATATTTTTGAAATTGCAGGTTGCGAATTTAACATCAATTCTCCCAAACAAGTTGGTGAAGTTTTATTTGAAAAATTAGGTTTAAAATCAAAAGGCAAAAACAAAACAAAAACGGGATATTCTACAAGTGCAGAAGTTTTAGAAGAATTAGCCGTCGAATATGAAATTGCAAAATTGATTTTGGAACACCGACACTTAAACAAAATAAAATCAACTTATATTGATGTTCTTCCTGAATTAGTTTCAACAAAAGATAAAAGAGTCCATACAACTTTTAACCAAACAATTACAACAACAGGAAGATTAAGCAGTTCGAACCCGAATTTGCAAAACATTCCGGCAAGAACTGAAATAGGCAATAACATCAGAAAAGCATTTATCCCCGAAAACGAAAACAGCGTAATTTTAGCGGCTGATTATTCACAAATTGAATTAAGATTATTGGCTCATTATTCAGACGACCCGATTTTAACTTCGGCTTTTATTAATAATGAAGATATCCACGCAACAACTGCTGCAAAAATTTTCAATGTAAAACAGGAAGAAGTTACAAAAGATATGAGAAGAAAAGCCAAAGCGGTTAACTTCGGAATAATTTACGGTCAAACAAGATATGGTTTATCCGAGGCTCTTTCGATAACTCCGCAGGAAGCACAGGAGTTTATTGATAAATATTTTGAAACTTATCCTAAAATAAAGGAATACATGGAAACAACAAAACTCTTTGCAATTCAAAACGGTTATGTTGAAACGCTTTACGGAAGAAAAAGATATTTTGGGAATGAATTAAACAGTTCAAATAAAAATATAAGAGAATTTGCCCAACGTGCAGCAATTAATGCACCTTTGCAGGGAACTGCAGCAGATTTAATAAAAATTGCAATGATTAATTTAAACAAAGGATTAAATGATAAGTTCAAAAGTGCTAAAATGATTTTACAGGTACATGATGAATTAATAATTGAAGTACCGAATGATATAGTAAAAGATGTAGCGGAATTAACAATAAAATCAATGGAATTATCACAACCGTTAAATGTTCCTCTCGTTGTTGATTTGAACTATGGTAAAAACTGGAAAGAAGCAAAATAACAGGAGTTATAAAAATGAAAAGACTTATTTTATTATTGGTATTGGTTTTTGGAATTTCACAGGCAGGTTTTTGTGATGTAACTTACAGCGCAAAATCAACCGTTAAACAAGATAATAACAGCGCAGAAGTTATAAGATTAGATGTAAGACCTATTGTTGATTTAACTAATCAGGGCGGAATAGGACCTGATGTCAGACCGACTCCTGCTTACGTTGCACCGTTGATTTTACCTTCAAACGAAGATAAACCTGCGTTGAACTTCAATTTGAATAATGTTAAAAACGTTAAAAAAGGTGCTATTTTACCTGATGAAAACGTTAACAGAACAATAACAAGCGTTGTTCAATATTTCCCTTATTCTTACGATAAAGTTTTTTCTCATCTTTTGGGAATTGTTGAAGCCTCTGAACTCGAAGTTGTTTCTTATGATTCAAATACAGGTAAAATATTTGCAAATTATAAAAAAGAAAAACCTATTTATATAACAGTCAGCAAATACAATAATATGAGTGTAATGGTTAAAATCACTCCGGCTGACGGAATTTATAATATCCCCGGAACTGTTACCGACAAAATTTATTCAGACTTAAATAAGAGTTTATCGGCAAAATAGATTATGCAATTAGAGTGGGAATTACAGGAAAATAAACCTTTTGAAGATAAAATAAATGAACTGACCGGTTCAAAGATTTTATCTCAAATTCTTGCAAACAGAGGAATTGATACTTATGAAAAAGCATATTTATTTTTAAACCCTCTTGAATATCAATTTTCCAATCCTTTTAATTTTACGGATATGAAAATTGCAGTAAGCAGAATAAAAGAAGCGATTGAAAAGAAACAAAATATTATAATTTGCGGTGATTTTGACTGTGACGGTGTTACAAGTACTTCTGTTTTGTATAAAACTCTTGTAGCAATCGGTGCAAATGCAGGTTCTTATATCCCAAATCGAAAAACAGAAAGCCATGGCTTAAATTCAAAATCAATTATTGAGATAATAAGTAAAAGACAGGCAAAATTAATAATTACGGTTGATAACGGCATAAGTAATGTTAGTGAAATCAAACTTGCAAATTCGTTAGGAACTGATGTAATTATTACAGACCACCACGAACCCGCTGAAATTTTGCCACCTGCCTGTGCAATTATTAACCCTAAATGTTCTGATAAATTGATTTCAACTTTAAATTTTAACGAAATAGAAAATATGGTTAATTTTGCAGGCGTAATGGTTGCTTATAAATTATGTTGTGCTTTGCTTGATGAATTTAAAAAACCCGAATTAAAACAAGAACTTTTACCATTAGTAATGTTAGGAACAATTTCTGATGTTATGCAACTAACTAATGAAAACAGAATGATAGTTGTAAGAGGATTAAATATTTTAAAAGAAAATCAACCGCTTTGGCTGAAAAAAATGTTTACTTTTGCTGAAAAAAGTCTTGATAAAATTGAAAGTGAAACAATAGCTTTTGTTGTTGCGCCAAGAATTAATGCGGCAGGAAGATTAGAACATGCAACAACCGCACTTGAATTACTTGTTAGTGATGATGAAGAAAAAATTGATTTTAACGCAAATCAATTAAATCAATTCAACCAAAATCGCCAACAAATGTGTGAAGCGTCTTTTAAAGAAGCAGTTATAAAAATTCAAAACGAAATAGATTTAAAAACTTCAAAAGCAATTGTTCTTGCTGATGAAAAATGGCATATAGGGATTGTCGGTTTGCTTGCTTCAAGAATCGTTGAAACCTACAACAGACCTGCATTTATTATGAATATTGATAAAGAAGAAAATATCGCAAGATGTTCAATTCGTGGTATAAAAGGTTTTAATGTTTATAAATTGTTATCCGAAATGGAAGATTGCTTTGTCGGGTTTGGCGGGCATGAATTGGCAGGCGGTTTTGGCGCAGATTTAACAAAGATTTCGATTAAAACTCTATCTTCAAAAATTAATGCTCTTGTTGCAAGCCAACTTGAAGGTAATTCATTAAAGAAAAAAATGAATATAGATGCAATAATTTCACCGGAAGATTTAACGGTTGAATTTATTGAAAAACTTGCAATTTTAGAACCTTATGGCGAAGGCAATAAGTCTTGTCTTTTCGGAATGAAAAATTTAGTATTGAAAAAGATTTCAACAATTGGAAGTAACAATAATCATTTAAAGATGCTTTTTGAAGATGAAAATTCTCATACCGTTTTTGAAGGTTTAATATGGAATAAAAATTCTCATAAAATTGAATTATTAGATACGGCTGATTTAACTTTTGTTCCGCAAATTAATGAATATAAAGGCAATAAGACAGTTCAGCTCATTATAAAAAATATTTTTATAAAAAATCGTGAAATTGAAACAGAAGATATTGATTTTGATGAAAATGCAAAAATCCAGACAATTTTAGTTGATCATAGAAAAAAAACAGACTTTTTCAAGATGATTAACGGGTATTTATCTAAAAATAATGCCGAAATTTATTTGGAAAATAATAATTTATTAAATCAGCTTGATGATTATTCATATATAAAAAAAGCAATAAGAAACAGATTTGACCTTGCTTTATCGGAAGAATTGATGTTCTTCTCAACTCCTTGTTGCGAAGAAGATTTTTCTTCAATAATAAAATCAGTTTCACCTAAAAAAGTTCATATTTTTAATTGTAATGATAATAAAATTGATATAACAGAATTTATTAAAAAAGTTTCAGGTATGTTAAAATATAGCTCAACTCATTATGACAACAAAATTGATATTAAAAAATCGTTATCATATTTATCTTGTTCAAAAGAGGCTTTTGATTTATGTTTAGAACTTTTGAATGATTGTAATGTTATTAAATTAAAAGAACAATATGAAGATTTTTATGAATTTGAATTTCTTGAAGGTAAAAATTTATCGGAATTGTTAAAACATGAAAAATATCAACTTTTAGTTGAAGAAATTGAACGAATTAACAATTTTAAAGAAGAATTTCAATCTTGTGAATTTGCTCAAATAGAAGAAATGGTTGAACTTTAAATATAAAACGATATTATCTCTTTAGATACAACCGTAAATGTTACATAAAACAATTTGCATTTAAGAGTAAATAAGTTTATTAATAATATTGTACGAAATTAAATTAAAATAATTTACTTTAATTATATTTGTTTTCTGCTATGATAAAGGAAAAGGGAGCAAATATATGAATATTCAACAAAATTATAAAATTGTATCTTTTACTTTATCCGAAACAAAAATGAAAAAAACTATGGCTAATCTTACCATAGAAGCAGTTGAAAACCATGAAATTTTTAATGCTAAACTTTGGGAAGAAGATTATTTGAAATATGAAAAAAAATATTTTAAGCCTAATAATATTATTTTTGTTGAAGACGGGACATATAGCGAACAATATAAAAATTTGATTATTAAAAAAATGTCATTAGTTGAAGAAGCATCAGCAGGGTTGAGTGAAGAACAATGTGATGCTCTATACAATAATTTAGTAAATGTTATTAATGATTTGAAAAATGAAAAAGTAAAACAGGCAATTCTTTTAAAAGTTGAAGAAAACAAAGACAGATTAAAAGTTGCTCCTGCTGCTAAAAATAATCACCATAATTATATAGGCGGTTTATTAAAACATACATTAGAATGTGTTGAAATTGCGAAAGGCGTTTTTAAATCAATTCCGACTAAAATTGATGAAGACTTAATACTTTCTGCCTGCATTATGCATGATTTCGGCAAAGTTTTTGAATATAACATTGATACCGAAACAGGTTTTGTTGAAGTTGATGAAAACTTTATCAGAACTTGGGTTAGCCATACACAATACGGTTTTGCCTGGGCTAATCAAAACGGATTTATTGAACTTGCAAGAATAATTGCAGCACATCATGGAAGAAAAGATTGGGGTGCAATTATTGATTTAGATGAAAAAAATATTGAACCTGAATTATATTTAATGCACCATATTGATGATATCTCGGCAAAATTCGGCATTATAAAAGCAGAAAACATATAATATTAAGTATTGTTAAGCCTAATTTATGAAAATCCTAAAGTTTTTCATAAATTTGCCGATATATATATTGTAAGGTGTTAGCAAAGGAGTATAGGCATGAACGGTCAAGAATTTTATTGGGCCGGTACATACAGTTTCAAACCGGAAATAAAAATGTTTTTAGAAGGAATGAAACATCAGATTGATGAAATTTTGAAAAAAATTGACAATCTTGATGAAGCGACAGAACGTAAGTAATTGTATTTTTAGCACAAATTTTAAGCCGAAGTATTTATCTTCGGCTTTTTATTTATTACAAATACAATATCTTTGAAAATATAAGAAATATTATGCAATTGCAAACATTTAATATATAATTTAATTAAAATTATATTATATGGAGAATTAATAAAATGGACGGATTAAAAATAGCTATTCCAAATAAAGGAAGAATGTCGGAAGATATATTTGCATTACTTAAACAGGCAGGTTTGAACTTCCCTTCAAAAGGTGAAAGAACGTTAAGTGTAAAAACACAAAACGGTTTATATGAAATAATTTTTGTGAGAACAAAAGATATTCCTAATTTCGTTCATGCCGGTGTTTGCGATATTGGTTTTACCGGTCAGGATATTGTTAATGAATCCGAATTAGATGTTGAAGATATTTTGGCACTCGATTTTGGGAAATGTACAATGGTTGTTGCGGTTAAAGACGAAGAAACATATAAAACAATTGAAGATTTACCGAACGGAATAAAAGTTGCAACTTCTTTTCCTAATGTGGCTAAAAAATACTTTGCAAAATTCGGTAAAAATGTTGAGATTGCAAAAGTTGAAGGCGCAACTGAAATAATGCCTCGTATGGGGTTGGTTGATGCTATTGTTGATATAACTTCAAGCGGTTCAACTTTAAAGGCCAATAAATTAAGGATTATCGGTGAAATATTTAATTCAAGTGCGGTTATAATTGGCAGACCAAACTTAACAAAAGAACTTCCCGATGAAGTAAAAGCATTTGTAAGAGCGATAAAATCAGCAATTGATGCAAGAGATAAAAAATATTTAATGGCTCATATTCCTAAAAATGCGTTAGAAAAAGTAAAAGAGTTTTTACCGGGATTAAGTTCACCAACCGTAACAACTTTGTATGGTAATGATGATGCAGTTGTTGTTCATGTTGTTGTTGATAAAGACAAAGTTTATGAAAGCATTGATAAATTAAAAACTTTGGGCGCTTCAGGTATTTTGATTATGACTGTTGATCAAATGATAAAATAATATACATAAAATAATTAAAATATAACCATTAATAATATTCTGATAATTCTGTAAAAAAATACAGATATTAATTAAAATATCTGTAATGATGGTTTTCATATTGTATTGTGTATTTTTTATTAATCTGTTTGCATTGTCTTTTGAACTTTTGTTTTTGTACGTTCTAAAGACTTAATTCTTGAATTTGTTTTTTTAACAATCTTTTTTAATGCTGCTCTTTCTTGTTTTACTCTTTTATACTCCTGGTCAACACTATTATAATTTGTTTGAGCAGTTTCCAATTTTGTTCTTAAATCAGCTTGCGCTGCTTCTAAACTTGAAACAGTATTTTGTAAACTTTGTGTAGTTAAAGTTTCCTGTTTACTCATTTGAGATGTACCTCTAATGGCAACAGGTTCATCTACTTTTACTGTTGTTTGAAGTTCGGATGTGCTGGGAGGTGTTGTTGTTAAATCACCAAAAATGTTATCTTCGCAAAATGCAGGGGTAATTGCTAAAACTGCACATACAAAACCTGCTAAAAATAAATTTGTCTTTTTCATAAATTCAAACTCCTGTTAGTTACTATAATTTATGATAAGATTATACTATTTTTCTTTAATTATCATATCAACCAAATTGAGTACTTTTTCAGGTTTAATATTTCTCATGCATGGAGTATCATCAATATCGGAATTGATATATTTACAAGTTCTTTTATCACAAGGTGAACAATTTATTTCGGATGAAATTGTTTTATGCTTTTCACCATAAGGTCCGCTCCTTGAAACAGAGCAACACCCGTATAATCCTAAACATGTTGTTCCTGTTGCCGAAGCAATATGAAGAGGTCCTGTATCACCTGAAATTACCAAATCTGCGCATGATAAAAGTGCAGCAGTTTCAGGAAGCGAAGTTTTTCCTGCAAATGATTTTATTGATGGTATATTATTTATTAATTCATTTACATTTTCTTCATCTTCTTTTGCGCCGATTACAAAAATTTGTGCATTATATTTTTCTAAAATCATTTTGGCAAGTTCAGCCCAATATTCAATACACCATTTTCTTCCCTGGCGTGAAGAATTTGCCCCTGTATTAAAACAGATTTTAATTTTATTTTTTTCCAATTGTGAAAGCATTTTTTGTTTTAATTCTTCATCAATATCAATATAAATATTTTTGTCTAATTCAAGTTCAGGAATTGCTTTTTTGCCGGTGTCAAAAAAGTTTTCAACGGCATGGAATTTATAAGATTTTTTGTAATTAACAACTTTTTTACTTGCTGCCACAAAACATAAAAACTTCATTCTTAAAGAGGGTTGTAAATTTAAAATCAAATCATATTTATTTTTGGAAAGTTTTCTTCCTAATTTATAAATATCAATATATTTTTTACTTTCAAAAAGATAAACATTATCAATATCTTTAATATCATTTAAAAGAGTAGAAGGTGCTTTGCCCGTTAAATAATCAATATTATAATTTTGTTTTTTTAACGCACGAACCAAGCCTGTTGTTTCAACAACATCACCGATTGCACCAAGTCTTATTATTAAAACTCTTTTTTCCATTATTTATAACTCAACTTTAAATTCTGTTTCTTCTTGTTTTTCTTCAACAAGATTATTGTAAATTGCAATTACCGCTAAAGCTGATGCAATATTAAAGATTATATTTATCAAACCCAAAAATAAAATAATCATTACCAAAATGGAGAATGATACAATATTTGAAGAAAAAGTAGTTGAGAAAAGAAATGCCACACTTGCTGTTTTAAAAATTGCACCGATTAATAAAGAAAGAGGGATAAAACTGACAGAAGCAGCAATAATACTTATCATTCCTGTTATGCAACCTACAATAATACCTTCTCTTTGTGTAAATTGTCCGATAAAATTATTTTTCTTCAACAAATAAATAACCATACCGCCAACTAACCAAAATAAAAACAAAGCTAAAATATTAAGTGCAGGTATTAATAACAAAATGCCTAAAACTAATCCTGCCAAAATACTCAAAAATACTGTCGGTTTTATATAATTAGGTAATCTCTCAAGCATAATTTCTCCTTTAAATTTTTCTTTTATTATAAAACATTTTAATTTAAAAGCAAAATAATATTATAACTGTTCATTTTCATATAAAAAATTTTATGCTAATATGTATTTGTTAATTTGAAAGAGGATATTTTATGAAAAAGATTTTGGCTTTAATTATTGCAATTTTTATGTTTGCAACAAATGCTAATGCAGCAGATATGATAAAAAATTACAAAGCCTATACAATTATCGGTCATAAGGTTCAAGAAATTGCAGATATATTTAATCAGGCAATTATTGATGAAAAAGAAATTAAACGATTAAAAGATAACCCAAATGCTTATTATGGGGTTTATAATGATGAACATTATTATGTAAAACTTTATCCCGCAAATAATAATACCAATATGTATATTGTTGCAGATGTTGAATACGAACAGGCAAACAATGATATGACAAAGTTTTTTAAAGCTCATAATTTTAAATGGCGTGTATTACAAGATAAAGAAGCCGAAGATGAATATTACTTTGACTTTATTGCTTATGCAAGAACAGGCAATCTTGACGGATTATTTATCATGCCTGATTTTGTAAAACCTTTAAAAATTGGCATGCAAAAAATCAATGATAAAATTTCAAAAAATTCTAAAAAAACCGGAGTATTAGAATTTGAAAACGATACAAAACCTATTGATTTAACTCGTTTAAATACTGAATATTACAATAATCAGGAAGCACAAATTGATATAACAGTAAACGAATATCGTTTAAAAAACAAAGAAAACAGATATGTTCACGCATTTGAATATATTATTAAAAATACTGCAAGTTCAAAAGTTTTAATTGATAAAGTTACAAGTGAAAGAGTTGCAAGTTTAAAAGACGTAACTACACAAACCTTTGTTGATATGGACAGATTAGATATTGCTGATACCGTTGGTTCACTTCCACCTGTATTCATTGCGACTTGTGGACTTTCATTAATTCCTACGGTTGCTAATAACATAAGACTTGCCAAAGTTGCAAAAGAGTCAGCAAGATTTTCTCATACTTTACCTGAACATTATACTTTGAACGGTAATTCAAAAATGAAAGTTCTTGTTTTGAAATTCAAAAACGACCCGAAACCACTTAACTTTACGGTAACAAGAGATGGACAAAAATTCAATTTCTCTTTCTAATATAAAGAAAATTTATTGTGATTTTGACGGTACAATTACAAAAAACGACAGTGTTAATATGTTTTTTGAATTGTATGCGGACAGAAGTTGGGTTGATTATGAAAATTTATGGACACAAGGCAAAATAACTTCGCAGGAAAATGCCATAAAGCAGGTTGCTTTGCTTAGTCCCGTTACGGAAAAAACTTTAAACGATTTTATTAATTCCATTGAACTTAATGATTATTTTTTGGAATTTGTCGATTATCTTAATAAAAATCAAATTGAATTAACAATAATGAGTGACGGTTTTGATTTGTTTATTGAAAAAACCTTAAAAAGATTTAATATCGGTAACGTGAAATTTTTTGCAAATCATTTGATTTATAAAGATTGCAGATTTTCAATAGAATTTCCGTATCATGTAAAAGCCTGCAAAATCGGGGCAGGCATGTGCAAGTGTGATAAAGTTAAAGAAAAAGAATATTGTTATGTCGGTGACGGAACGAGTGATTTATGTGTTGCAAAAGGTGCAACAACACTTTTTGCAACAAAAAAATTAGATAAATACTGCGAAGAACATAAGATTAAACATTATTCTTTTAAATCTTTTGAAGATATTGTAAAAGTTTTGGAAAAATAATATTTAAGTTTACAACTTAACCGTAATATAATAAAATATTAATATATTAGATTATATAAAGGGTTTTTATGTTTAAAGATATAAGAAGTGAATATGCGGTTAAAACTGCACCACTCAACGAACCGAGTGAAGTTGAACTATTGTTAAACACAATGTCTGCCGAAGGCTGGGAATTATACACTCTGCACGAAGCGGAAACCGAAAGCGGAAAACCTTGTTATAACTGCATTTTTACAAGAGAAGTCGAAATTTACGAAGAAGGCGAAACTCCCGAAATCGGCGATATAAAAAGTCCTTTGGAAAAAATGTACGAAAACTCTGATGAACCTTACAACCAGTGCGTTCAGGTTCAACGTAAAATGAAAGAGAAAAAAGATAAAATCAAACAAATTAAATCAAAATTAGAAACGGTAAATTCCGAAGAAGAACATAAACTTTTAAACAGAGAAATCTCTCATGAATTGAAGAATTTACAGGATATGAAAGCCGAATTATCAGATGTAATTCAGCCTGATAAAATGTTTGATACCATTGAAACCAATAAAATCACCATTTTACTGAGCGAAGAATTGGCTTGTCTTGCGGATAAAGACGGTGTAAACGATTTGCTTTGCGAAACCGTTAAATTAAGACAAAAATTAACTGATGAATTAGGTTATGTAATTCCGTATGTAAAATTTGACTGTTCGGAAGATTTGGAAAGCAACGAATTTGAAATTCAAATAAGAGATATTCCTGCATACAGAGGTGCTGCATTCCCTAATGCAAGAGCAATTAAAAAATCAGAAATCAATGTAAAACCTAATGATGCAATTGAAAGTTATGATGAAATTTCAAGAGAAGCAATTTATTGGATAGATGAAAAACAGACAAAAGATTATTGGGAAAAAGGCAGAAGTGCAGTTGAATATATTGCCGATGCCTTGGAATTTGTTACCGTAAAACATGCCGAAGATATTATTGATTATGGCGATATAAATAATTATTTAGATATTGTTTTGAGGCAAAATCATTATTTGGTGGACAGTTTAATCCCCGAAGTTATTTCGGTAGGCGAAATAAGATACATCCTTGCACAATTAATCAGCGATTATGTAAGTGTCAGAGATATTGTCTTTATCTTTGAAAAAATAGGTGATTTTGCAAGTGATGAAGATGAAGATGTTGATATTGTTGATGAAATAAGAATGGCTTTATCAAGGCAAATCAGTAAAAGCTTAGCAGATGAAGAAAATAATATCGCATGTTTTGAACTTAATGATGATACGGTTGATTTATTCTGTAACCTAATTGATACCGAAAACGAGGGCACAGAAGTTGATGTACAATCAGTTGAAAAATTAATTACAAAAATTAATCAAATGTTATTTGAAGAAGGATATAACCCAAAGAAAACTCCAATTATTGTTCCCGTAGAAATCAGAGCAATAATTAGCGGTGTTTTGAAAGGCTTCTTACCTAAAATCAGAGTTGTTGCAAGAGAAGAAATTTCCAAAGATTATCGCTTGGGAACGTTGGGATTAATATAAAAAAGCAAAAATTTTTATTTACATTTTTTAAATAACTGCACAAAAAAATTTTTTTATGCTATTGTATCTTGTAAATAAGATATTAAATCTTTAACATGTTAGCAGATTATTTTATGGAGTTAGAAAAAATTGAACAACTACGCACAATGCCCTGAAACTACTACTAATAACACTAAATATTTAGGACGTCATATTCTTGCGGAATTTTTCGATTGTGATTCAAATATATTAAACAATCTTGAACTTATTGAAAAGCACATGACACAAGCAGCTGTTGAATGTGGAGCACACATTGTACAATCATGTTTTCACATGTTCAGCCCGCATGGAGTAAGCGGAGTTGTAATTATATCAGAATCACACTTGGCAATTCACACATGGCCCGAATTAGGATATGCAGCAGTTGATTTATTTACCTGCGGTGAAAATTGCGATCCTAAAATTGCTTATGACTTTTTAAAACAAGCATTTGCCTCTAAGTCAGGTTCTTATTCCGAATTAAGACGCGGTATGATTTCGGCAGATACAGTTCAAAAAACTCCGTTTTTTGTTAAAGATCAGGTAGAAGTTTAAAAAGTATAATATATATACAAAAAAGAGAGGTATATTACCTCTCTTTTTTATTCAAATAAATTTTATAATTACAACTATTAATCAATTTTTTGAATTTCCGATATTTCAGGGTCAATAAGTCTTCTGCCACAAGTATCGAAATTTATATGACACAAAATTTTATCGGCATGAGCTGTTATTTTTTTAATAGTACCAACACCATATTTGGAATGTTTTACCAAATCGCCTTCTTTTAAATTTATTTCCTTTTTATCGCTTTTTTGTTCATAACTGTTCGCTTCATAAACAGGAATTTTTTCGGATGATTGCATTTGTCGTGTTATATTGTTTTGTTCTTCAATAATTTCTTCAAAAGGTATATTTTCAAAATCTTCTGTCTTAACATCTGTTTCAAGTTCATCAAATTCTATATTTTCAAAATCATTAACGTTAGAAGATATTTGTTCATCATTATTATCAATTAAATCCAATAAATCATCATCATTTTCCTGAACTTGCATTATATCTTGCGGAGTATCATTTAAGAAATCCAAATCTTCAATATCTGCATTTTCCAATTCGGGTTCTTCTGATTCGGATTCTGTTTCCATTACAGGTTCAACAGGTTTGGTATTTATAGTTTTCGTATTGTTGTTGACTTCAACCTCATGCATATTAACATTTTCTAATTGTAAAATATTCTCTGTATTTTGTGTTTCTTGAATTTCCGGTTGATTTACTGTTGCAGTATTTTCTTCTACTAAAGGTATATCCGCATTTTCAAATTCCAAAACATTTTCTTTGGTTACTTCAGGAATTGTTGTTTCTGCAGGAGTTGAAATTTTTTCAGCTTCTGCTTCTTCTTGAACATCATTATTAATAATATTAACCGGAGAAATAGGACTATTCATCAAATCCATAGCCTTTTTCAAAGCATCAGAAGGTTTTTGATTAAATGCATTATTCATATTTTCTATGTTTGTTTGCTCAATCAGTTCAGTATTTGCAGGTTCTTGTTGAATTTCTTCAACCATTTCAACAATTTCATTATTGATACTTTCTTCGTCAATATTTTCAAACGAATTTGTATTGGAAGATAAAATTAAACCACCTGATAATTTACCTATTGTTATAAATGTATTTTGAGGTAATGACTGCAAAATATCAGTTAAAACAGGTCGTTTCTTTAATGCATTATAAGTTTTGAATAAAAATGTGTTATTACAAAAATCAAAAATATTATCAAAGGATAAATATCTGTAATTCGCGGATATTATGGGCTTAATTCCTGCTTTAATAGCCTTGAACAAAAGGTAATTAATTATTTTATTATCAAAAAGATTTTCATCCGCACTAACATGCATATAAAAATCTTTTTTTATTCTTTCATCGAATTCAATTAAATTATTGAAAAATGCTTTTTGCCAATCAGTTTGTATGTTACTTAAATCAAAAATAATACTGTTATATTCTTCTATTGTATTATAAAGAGCATAAAGTTCTTCTTTTTTATCGGCAAAAATATTTTGTTTTCTGTAATGATTTAATTTGTTCTTTAATAAAATAAGAGGGGTAATTTTGGATTTTTTATAAAAATCATCAATAACAGCAATAAGTTGAGAAATAGGAATAAAACCCAAATCAGAAGTTCTTGCATACTCGGATAATTCAAGTAAAATTTCTTCTATAACGGCTTTACTTTCTATAGAAACACCCTGCAATATATCATCACATAAACTGCTGAGTATCTTTGCATTTAAAGGAAGTTTTACTTTTTCTCCGGCAATGATTTTTTTGGAATTGTCATTATCTATATTGCCTTTAAAATCAACGATAACCAGTTTTTTATTTAATCGGTAAAAATTATCAATTAAAAGATTTATAAAGTTAAAATTATCTTCTCTTTTTTCATATCCTATAAATGCAGGTGTAATAAATTTTTTAAAATCGAAAGTCCAACCGGTTCCGTATTGTATGACATTTCCAAAATTCAAAACTTCATTTACATCATCATTATTTATATAAGTTTCAATATTATCTTTCGGAGTTCTTGAAATTGTTGCATTAGCAGAAATAAATTCACCTTGCCAAGGCTTAATTTTATCATATTTATTAACTAAAACAAACGATAAATCAGCCTGATTAAAATCATCTGCAGCATCAGAAGTCAAAATCTTATAAACTTGTGCAATTAAAGTTATATTGCCTTCCGTAAAACTGATAAACTCACCGATTTTTAGTTGTTCAACGGCAGGTTTATAAATTAC
>JAKSUS010000060.1 GCA_024408745.1 Candidatus Gastranaerophilales bacterium
GGTATTATAATTAATTGTTTAGGGTTACCTTCACTATCTTTTTCCAAATATGACCATTGTAAAGCCTGTGTGTCTTTTCCGGCTTTTATCATTTCAACTCTGTTAGAAGAATATGGGATAAAGGTTGTATAACCAAAATAACAAAAGATTGCAAGCAACCCGCTTAAAACTAATATAGGTCTTGCTATTCGCCAAAAACTTATACCAATGGAACGGAAAATAACAAGTTCAAAATTTCTGCTTAACATATCGGTTATAGCCAAAGTACCCAATAATAAGCCTACAGGAATTGCTTTTCCTAAAACGGTGGGGATTTCAAAAAATAACCATTCTAACCCCTGTTTAAGTGTAATTTGATGCGATGATACTCTATTAATTACTTTAAATAATGTCTCAGGAGAAATCCAGACAACTATAAAAGCTACAATTCCTATCAACGTAGCAATTGCAACTAAATTAAAAATATACATATCAAATATTTTTACATTTTTAGGTTTTATCATAATTTAAAATCTTCACCCAAATAAAATTTCTTAGCCTCAGGATTATTAGCAACATCTTTACTGTTACCCGAAATTTTAATTTTTCCGTCAAAAATCAAATTAACTCTGTCTGTAATTGATAAAGTTGCTTTAGGGTTGTGGTCTGTTATCAGAACACCAATATTTTTTTCTGTTAATTTTCTTATATGAGTTTGAATTTCCTGAATTGCAATAGGGTCAATACCGGTAAACGGTTCATCCAACAATATATAACGAGGACTTGCCGCCAAAGCTCTTGCAATTTCAACCCTTCTTCTTTCACCACCTGATAATTTAACGGAAGATACATCTCTCAATTTTTCAATACCGAAATCACATAACAGCGATTCTAATGTATCTCTGCGTTGTTTATTATTTAATTTTTCATTCATTTCAAGAACAAGTTTTATATTTTCTTCAACAGTTAAACGTCTAAAAATAGAAGTTTCCTGCGGTAGATAACCGATTCCTGCTATTGCTCTTTCATGCATCGGGAGCTCAGTTACATCTTTACCGTCAAGTTCAATTCTTCCGGCATTTGGTTTAATCAAACCGACTATCATATAGAATGTAGTCGTTTTACCTGCACCGTTTGGACCTAACAAGCCAACAACTTCGCCCGGATTTACATCAAATGTATTTTTATTTACTACTGTTCTGTGGTCATATATTTTTTCTAACTGTATTGCTTTTATTGCCATTTTTTACTCTCTTTTTATTTTACATCACCGATATCATCAATTTGTGTTTTTACATTGCCCTGAGCAGTAAAATTTTTAGGGTTCATTGTTATAACTATACTGTCAGCACTAATACTTTTAGCACCATCATTAATGGTTGAACGTCCGGAAAAGAATATTTTATTAGGTTTTCTTGTTTTGGGATTAGCTACCATTACTGCTTTTGGACCTGTTGCAACATAATCATTATAAATAATTTTTGTATTACCGCTTGCTATCGCCGTATTAGTTTTATTATTATATTGTTGATTAGTTGCCCAAATTTTTACTGTATCAGAATCATCAATACTGATATTTGTAAATGCCGAACCTACTGCAGTCATTTCTTCTGTTTTAGCATTCAAGTGAACTTCTTGTGCAGAAACTATTGCTTTATCTTGTATAATTTTTGCATTACCGATTAATTTTAAAAAGTCCAAACCGCCTTTTTGTGAAATCCAAATTTTAGCAGTATTAGAAGTTGCTTTTATATCATCATATATTAAGATAACATTATCTTTTGCATCCATTATATTTGTTTTAGCATCAAATGATTGATAATCAGATTTCAAAGTAATTGTCGGCTTACCTAATTTTTCAATTTTTGAGTGAACATCACCGGTTGCTTCTACTTCTTTTGTTAATAAAGAAAGTTTTAATATGCTGGCTTTTGTTTCACTTTTACTATCTTTTGTAATTTGAATAGCTCTTGCGCCGCCGGTAAAAGTAGCAGTATCAGGTTTACCCGCACCATTAATCGTTACAAATGCTTTCGGGCTTTTTATATTAATATCATCAATAGTTACATTAACATTATCCTCAAGCATAATCATTTTTTTAGTGTCATCATATACCTGTTTATTTGATTCAACAGTTAATGTTTTCGCAAATACTGCGTTAATTGATAACATAAAACATAAAATCAAAATGAGATATTTAAATTTTTTCATTATCTTCGCTTCCCTTTATATACTCTTAACTCTGTATTTCCTATAATTTCAAAGAATTTTAAGTCATTAGTTACTGCTGCTTTATCGCTTATTGCAATGACTTCATTTCCTTTGTTAATAACAACATCACCTTCGGCACGAATTTTCTTTTCGGTTGTAATCCAATATACTTTATTTGCCGTTAATTTAATATTATCTTTGCCTACAATCTTAACTGATTCATTTAAAGATATTTCTTTTTTTTCTGAGTTATAAATCCCTATAGGTGCAGTAAAACTCATCACAACTTCATTATTCTGATAATAATTACCAACAACATCTGTTAGGGTAGCTATTACTCTGTTTTCATTATATTCAGCTGTTGCCGCATACATTTCCCAATCTTTAATGCCATCTTTCGTTTCGGTTACGACAACGTCTTTAATTTTTGCATAATCAACAGTTTTTTGATTATCCCAAAAACTTTTAAATTCATTGGAAATTTTAGTCGCAAAAAATACTGCAACACCTGTTAATATCAACAATAAAAATATAAGTAAAATAGAAAATTTAGTTCTTTTTTTCATATATAGATTTTACCGCATAAATAAAATTTTTCCAACATGTAAAGTTCATAATTAAAACAAAAAAGGGAAAGTAAAAATACCTTCCCTGTGTATTAAACTTCAATAATAGAATTATTATTTTCCGTTAAGCTTTCTTATTACTTCATCTGTAATATCGTTTTTACAATAAACCGTTGCTGATTTTCTCAAAATAACATCATACTTACCGTTAGCGTTAATTTTACTTATTGTAGACATAACTTCAGTATCAATTTCTTTTAATTTTTTAAGTTGCTCATTCTTTATTTTTTCTGCTTTAGCTCTTAATTGCTTATCATAAGTTTCTTCTAAAGTTTTCTTTTCAACCGGTGTTTTGGCTGCTTTAACTTTATTCTGTGCATTGATTAAATCATTTTCCAAAGCTTTTTCTTGTGCTTGGAATTGCGTAGCTGCTTCTTTTGCTTTTGTGTATTCAAACAAAACTCTGTCAACATCAACCATTGCTGTTGCTGCAAATACCGGTGTTACAGCTGATAAAACCGCTAATGTACCGCATAAAACGGTTAAATTCTTTAATAACTTCATAATAGTCTGTCCTCCTTATATGACAAATTATAATACTAACATAAACAATTATTAATATGCTTCCCCAAAGAAGAAAGTAAACTGTCCTGCTCGCGAATTTCCGTCCCCGGGATTTGTAAGAGGAATACCATAATCTAAACTCAAAGGTCCTAAACCGGGTACAAAAAATCTCAAACCAACACCGGCTGAAATAGCATAACCGGGCCAATTATATATTTTTTGAGTTACCGATGGAGATATAATTTGACCCGCATCAATAAATGTTGCAAATCTTATACTGTTAATAACCTGATTACTTGTAATTTTATCCAACAAAGGAATAGGTGTTCTGTATTCTAAAGAACCTGACACATAACCGTAACCACGACCAACGTGACCTTCTTTAAAGCCTCTTACGGCTCTTGCGCCACCTAATCTGTAAGAAGCAAATTCAGGCAAATCACCGACTAAATTACCACCTGCTCTTGCAGTTGCAACCAATGATGATTTCTTGGCAACAGGAATGAATTTTTTAATTGTACCTGATGCCGTTAAATATTTATTATCATCACCAATAACGCCCATTGCACCTTTTAGTTTAGCCATTGCAAAGACACCGTTTCTTGCCATTGTCGGGTTATCCCTTGTATCAAAAATAATTGACGGTGATGCCGAGATAAATAAACCTGTTGTTAATTGGTCTGCACGTTGTGCAAAATCTTCACCGGCTGCTTCGTACATGCTTCTTGCTCTCGTGTAATCACCTTCAGCAACGTGATCATATTCAACCCCGATACCAAGTCCTGCATTCATGTGCGGATATTTTTTTAACGGTCTTGCAAAATCAATACTTGCTCC
The DNA here is from genome assembly GCA_024408745.1 of Candidatus Gastranaerophilales bacterium. Lineage (GTDB taxonomy): Bacteria > Cyanobacteriota > Vampirovibrionia > Gastranaerophilales > JAILCC01 > JAILCC01. Next base: position 4,158 of record JAKSUS010000060.1, read on the forward strand.
GTATCTTTCTTCAGTTGCAAGGGGAACTTGGAAACTTGCCCAGCTTGTACCGAATGCACCAACTTCCATAGAAGTCATTGAACCTAATAATCGCGGTTCTATCCATTTTGCTTCACCTTGGAAATCACCTCTGTCCAATACATCATCACCGCCCATCATAGCACCGGTACCTGTAGAGAATGATATTGATGTTTGCTGACCTTTACCTAAGAAGTTTTTATCTGCATATCCGATTGTTCCGAACAAACCTGTCGTCAAGTCCATGCCGGCACCAAGTGAAATACTTCCGGTTCTTTGTTCTTCAACTTCAACAGTCAAACAGTATTTTGTAGGGTCTTTTTCTGATGTAGTTAACGAACGTTTAACATTAGAAAATGCCTGAGTATTATATAATCTCATAATATCTCTTTGCATTATATTATCGTTGTAAACAGTATTAGGAGTAACAGAAAGGTTATTAGCGATTACTCTGTCTTTTGTTTTTGTATTTCCGGAATATTTAATTTCATCAATCATGCCTTCATTAATTTCAACAAAAATTGTTCCGTCAGGTTTATCGTAAATATTAACAACTCTTGCCAAAATATAACCGTTTTTAGCATAATATTCTTCAATTTCGTTAATCGCTTTATTAATTGTTACTAAATTTTGCGGCATGCCAATTTGCGGAGCCACAATATTTTGAATTTCTTTTGTTGAAATGACTTCATTACCTGTAATAACAAAGTTAGTTATTGGGATATTCTCTTCGACATGAATTTGTAAAATCACGCCGCTATCAGTTATTGTCGGAACTGCTTTAATTTTATCCGTGAAATATCCCATGCCGTATATTTCACGCAAATTTACTTTTACCAAATCTTTAGTATAAGGCATGCCTTCTTTTGCAGACATGGCATCTAATATTTCTTCTGTTTTAACTAAACTATTCCCCGTTATTTGAATGTTTTTAATATAAATAACAGGCTCATTCGAAGGCGTTTGGGCAGTAGTATCTTGAACATCATCGCCTTCATCAAATCTTGGCATAGACTGAACAGGATTTTCCGTTGAAGAATCTCTTAAAGGAAGTTGCTCTTCAACAGCAGGAGCCTGTTTCTTCTTAAAAGGATTCCAATTAAAGAAACCTTCTGCCTGCGCTGCACTCTGAAACATTATATATAATAAAAGTGTTACAATTAATACTTTATTTATTCTCACTTTAAATTCCACGTACCCTATACTGTTCTAATATTTTGGCATATTATTTTTACAAATTCCAACTTTATATATTTATTATACATTAGAAATAATAAAAACAATATAAATTAATTATTTGTAACAGAACAATAAGTAATTTAATTATAAATATTTATGCCAAAAGTACTAATAAATTAATTTTTAAGAAATATTTAAAAAAAATTTTTAGCATGTATTATTTATTTATATGGATTGAGCATGAGGGCTTAGATGATAAAGTTTAATTATCATAATGTGGGTAAAGACGTAATTGGTCAGGAAAACGGCTTAGATATTAATCAGGAATTTGAAAATCATAAAGACCACATTGCACAAATTATTAATGAACTTTATGAAAATAAAGATCAAAGAGGTTATTGGTCAAAATGGATGAATTCAGGCTATGATGAAGATACTCTTTGGTACATTAATGAATTTGCAGCAGAAGTTAAAGATAAATATGAAAACATGCTTGTTTTAGGGATAGGCGGTTCATCTTTGGGCGGAAAAACAATTGCTCATGCAACCTTAAAACCTTATTGGAATTTACTTTCAACAGAACAAAGAAAAGGTTATCCGAGAGTATTTTTTGTTGATAATATTGATTCTGATTCAATTAACGGACTTTTAGATATTATTGATTTAAAGAAAACCTTAGTTAATATCATTACAAAATCAGGTGATACGACAGAAATTATGGCTGTCTATATGATTATTAAAGACAGAATGAAAAAAGAATGTGATGATAATTATCGTGAGAGTATCGTTGTTACAACAGACAGAAACGTCGGAGTTTTAAGGCAATTAGCATCACAAGAAGGCTATAAAGCATTCGAAGTTCCTGATGATGTCGGCGGAAGATATTCTGTATTTAGTTCCGTAGGACTTTTACCCTTTGCAGTTTTGGGAATTGATATAAAAGAGTTATTGCGTGGTGTTCGTGATATGGATGCACTTTGTCAAAACAGAGATATTTATCAAAATATTGCAGCACAAAATGCGTTAATTCATTATCTTATGAGCATACAAAAAGGTAAAAACATTACGGTATTTATGCCATACTCAGACAGATTAAAATACTTACCGGATTGGTTTTCTCAATTATGGGCAGAATCCTTGGGAAAAGAACGAGATTGGGACGGAAATAAAGTTAATGTCGGATTAACACCTTTAAAAGCAGTCGGAGTAACCGACCAACACTCATTATTGCAACTTTATAATGAAGGGCCAAACGATAAAGTTATTGATTTTATTAAGGTCGAAGAATTTGATACTCAATTAAATATTCCTAATATTTTCCAATATACAGGACTCGGATATTTAAGCGGTAAATCGGTTAATGACCTTATTCATGCGGAAGAATTATCAACAACGGTAAGTGTTACCGATTATCAAAAACCGAATGTAACAATCAGTATTCCTAAAATTAATGAATATTATTTGGGACAATTAATGTATATGTTAATGATGCAAACCGCAATTACAGGTGCTTTGTTTAATATTGACCCGTTTAATCAACCCGGTGTTGAACAAAGTCAAAACTATGTTTATGCCCTTATGGGACGTGTCGGTTATGAAGAATCGGCAAGAATTTTACAGGAAAAAGTTGAAGTATAAGTTAAAAGATTGGAGTTAATCTTGAGTAGATTTTTTGGAATTATCGGTATTATAACAATTTTAGCCATTGCATTTTTAATGTCTAATAACAAAAAGAAAATTAATTGGCACACAATCATTTCAGGTTTGATTATTCAAATATT
>JAKSUS010000061.1 GCA_024408745.1 Candidatus Gastranaerophilales bacterium
AATATTGAAATTGTTGAAAAAGAAATACCTGAAGAACAGTTAAGAAAATTAGATGAAGAAAGTGATGCAATTGAAGCCGAAATTGCAAGATACAGAACTTCTATTGCTAATACGGAAAACGAAATTAAGGGAATTAACAGCGATATAGAAGTTACAAAACAATTAATTCAAATGCAAAAAGACAATATAACTAAACTTGAAAAAGAAAATGATGATTTTGATAAAAATAAAAAATTAACTTTAGAACAAATTGCACAAACTCAAAAACAAGTTGATGAACTAGAAGAAAAAGTTAAAGAAATTGATGAAAAATTATCAGAATTACAGGCACAACGTGATGTGGTTCAAAATGAAGTTTTGGAACATCAAAATCAACAAAATAATTTAAAATTGAATTTAGACAGGTTAGAAGAAAATATTGAAGCACTAAAAGGCAGAAGAAAAGAACTTGAACCGGAATTAGAGCAAATTAGGAACGAACTTATTGAAGCAGGTTATCAAATTGCATCACTTCAACCTGTTGAAATTTCAACGGAAGAACTTGAAAGAGCAATTGCAAGAATTGACAAGAAAATGCAGGATATGGGTGATGTTAACATGGTTGCAATTAAAGAATATGATGAATATTCTGAAAAAAAGAACGAATTGCAAACCAAACTTGACACTCTAACGAATGAAAAACAAGAAATTCAAACAAGAATGCAGGGTTATGAAGATATGAAAAAATCTACATTCTTAGAAGCATTTAATAAAATTAACCAAAACTTCCAGATAATTTGTCCGCAGCTATTTGACGGCACAGGTTCACTTGTTTTGGAAAATCCTGCAGATCCTCTTAATGGCGGTTTAAATATTACTGCACAATTCAGAGATAAAGACGAAGCGAAGAAACTTACAAGTTTAAGCGGTGGTGAAAAATCATTAACGGCATTGGCTTTTGTATTTGCCATTCAAAGATATATGCCCGCACCATTCTATGCTTTAGATGAATCTGATGCTTCGCTAGACGGAATTTATTCATCAAAATTAATTGATATGATTAAAGAACAATCAAAAAATACGCAATTTATTGTAGTAAGTCATGACAAAACTATGATAAAATCAGCAAGTAGAACAATTGGTATTACCCAAGGAAAGGGTATGACAAAAGTATCGGGAATCACGAACTAATGATAAACAGTATGGAAACGGTAAATACACGCATAATAGGAACAGTACCAATACCTGAAGATAATAAACAGGAAGATTTTATTAATGCAACACTTGCTCAGATGCAGGCAAATACTGACGGTATTGATATCATCTTGGAAATGGTTAAGAAAAACAAACTTGACCCTTGGAATATTGATGTTGTTGAATTAGCCGACCAATACTTTGCTAAAACCATAGAATTAAGAATAAATAACCTGCACGTTACAAGCAGAGTTATTTTATTTGCATGTATTTTATTAAGGTTAAAATCAGATATTTTAGAAGGGTTAGACCCGTTTGCACAACAAGAAGAAATTGAAGATTTTGAAGCGGATTACGATAATCCCGATTTTGATGATAATGTTATTCAGTTCAACGCACCGACTTTAAACGAAGTTATTCAACGCAGAACGAGTGTAAGATTAAACAGAAAAAGAAACGTAACTTTAAAAGATTTGATTAAACACTTAGAGTTTTACGAAAAATTAGAGAAAAAAAGAACAGTAAAAAATGCGTTTGAACGTGCAAAAAGAAGAAGCAGTTATTTTGACGACTTTACAACCGAAGATATTGTTGAAATGGCTCATGAAAATGAAATTGACAAAGATGTTGATACAGTCAGAACAGTTTTAACAAAGATTTTTACAACATCAGAAAAAATCGAACTTCAGGAATTAGCCTCAACAGGTTTGGATAAGACATCAATTTATCTTGCAATATTATTTTTAACTGCTGATGACAGAGTCGATATTGAACAAAAAGAATTTTATTCCGATATTTATGTTGTTCCGTCTAAAAACCTCATGCCCGAAGAACAGGGAGTTATATAGATGAGTTTAAAAGCGAGAATCGAAACAGTTTTGTTTGTAACAGCAAAAGCACTTTCTGCAAATGAAATTGCCGAAATTTTAGAAGAAGAACCTGATAATGTTGAAGAAGCACTTCTTGATTTAATTAATGATTATTCGTTTAGAGAAGGGGCTTTGGAAATTGATGATGAAGACGGTTATATTTTGCAGGTAAAAGAAGATTATATTGATATAGTTGAAAAACTTGTTCCTGTTGAATTAACTCAAGCGGTTATGAAAACTTTATCTGTTATTGCATTAAAAGAACCCGTAAGACAATCTTATGTAAAAGAACTTAGAGGCGCAGGTGCTTATGAGCATATACAGGAGCTTTTACAAAAAGGTTTAATTTCAAGAAAAAGAGATAAGAACGGTCGCTCGTTTAATTTAAGAACAACACAAAAATTTAAAGAATATTTTAAACTAAAAGGTGATACGGAATTATTATCAAAACTCATTGATAAAGAAGGCGTTCCTGAAGATTAGTTTACATATACCGATTTTTTAAATTTTATGCTAAAATAAGGTGTATTTTATTGGCGAGGGGTATATGAGCGATACTATTTTTGATAAAGCAGAAAAAAAAGCTAATTCGCAAAAAGAATTTAATACAGACCTTTTTGTAAAATCTATTGATAATAAATTTTTAAGAGATGAAGATATTTTTCTTCCGTCATTTTCGGAAAGCGAAGTTGTAAGACATTTTACAAATTTATCAAAGAAAAACTTTGCACTTGATAGCGGTTTTTATCCTTTAGGCTCCTGCACAATGAAATACAATCCAAAAATTAATGAATGGGCATCAATGTTAGACGGTTTTGCAAATATTCACCCTAATCAGCCTGATGAAACCTTGCAAGGAGCTTTAGCCTTAATGTATGTTTTGCAAAAACAACTTTGTGCAATTACAGGAATGGATGCTGTTTCACTTCAGCCAAAGGCAGGCGCACATGGCGAATTAACAGGCATGATGGTTATAAAAGCATACTTTGAAAACAAAGGAATTAAAAAGACAAAAGTTATTGTTCCCGATTCGGCACATGGCACAAACCCTGCATCTGCTAAAATGTGCGGTTTTGATGTAATTGAAGTTAAATCAACACCTGACGGCTTGGTTGACATTAATGAACTTGAAAAACTTTTAGATGATGAAGTTGCTGCGTTAATGCTTACTAACCCAAACACCTTAGGGCTTTTTGAAAAAAATATTTCAAAAATTTCAAATATGGTACACGATAAAGGCGGTTTGCTTTATTATGACGGTGCAAACTTTAATGCTGTTATGGGAATTTCAAACCCTGCAATTATGGGTTTTGATGTCGTCCACCTGAATTTGCACAAAACTTTTTCAACACCTCATGGTTGCGGAGGCCCGGGTGCAGGTCCTATCGGAGTTGTCTCTAAATTAGAGGACTTTTTACCTTCCCCTGTTATAAGATTTGACGGCAAAAAATATTACAGAGATTATGATATTCAATATTCAATAGGTAAAGTAAGTTCGTTTTTCGGAAATTTTTCTGTATTGGTAAAAGCCTTTACCTATATTACAATGATGGGAAAAGATTTAAAGCAGGCTTCAATTGATGCTGTTTTAAATGCAAATTACATAAGAGCAAAATTACAGGATTGTTACCAAATTGCTATTGATGAAATTTGCGGACATGAATTTGTTTTAACAAATGAATATCAAAAAGCATACGGAGTAAATACTCTCCAACTTGCAAAAAGATTGATTGATTACGGTTTTCATCCGCCGACAATTTATTTCCCTCTGATTGTTCATGAAGCAATGATGATTGAACCAACTGAAAGTGAAACAAAAGAAACTTTGGATTACTTTATTGAAATTATGAAAAAAATTGATGAAGAAGCTAAAGAAAATCCTCAACTTTTGGCAGATGCACCGCACAATACACCTGTAAGAAAAGTTGATGAAACTAATGCGGCAAGACATCCAAATTTGAAATGGAGTAAACCTGAATAATTATATTAAAAATAACAAATTTATTTTTGTTTGATTTTAATATAACGGGTGTAATAACAAATCGATATCATGAGTTTTACTGCAAGATTAGAAAACGTATTAACAAAGCTTGGGAAGAATAACAGTCCTACAATTGTTGCAATGGGAATAGCGACTGCTAAAGGTATTTGTCGTCCGATTTTTACAATGATGGACGAGCATGAAAAACCGGAGAAAAAACGTTATACCGCAATCAGAGAAGGTTTGACTGAAGTTATTGCCATACCTGTTTATTATGCAAGCGGTGTTGTAACAAAATTTATTGCAGACAAACTTGCGAATAAAAAATTTTTTATGGATAAAAATACATTATCCGCAATAAAAAAAGGCAACATAACTCCTCAAATTCAACAAGCAATTACACAAGCAGAAAAACTTACAAAAGAGAATTTACCCAAAATCAGAACAAGTTTAAATTTTGTCGGAGTTTGCGTTTCTGCATTATTTTTAATTCCTTTTATTTGTTCAGTAGCAATAAAACCGATTATGAAAAAGGTAAATTCGCGCAATACTAGCGTTTCAGATAATAAAGTTCAAACTATAAACAACAAATATACTAATCTTTATAACCCTAAAACACAAATTATAGGCAATAAAGCATTTAATACATTCAGAAGTACATCATCAGGAATGAAAGTAGGTGGATTATGATTAGTGCAATAGCAAGAGGATTATCCAACTCTACTTTGGCAAATATTACACAGAACACTACTGCAAGAGTCAGTATAGAAACAACATTAAAAGCTATAGGGCGTCCCGGTTTTATATTGATTGATAATGATATCGATTCTCAAACAAAAAAATATGCGGCAACAAAAGAATTTTTATATCAGGCAATATGTTTAGCAGTATATTTAATGGTCATTCCACCTGTATTTAAAAAGACTTCTTTTGCATTAGGTAAAAAAATCTTCGGCAAAACTCACCCTGAATTTAGCAAATTTAACAATCTTGCAGAATATTTAGATTATCATAAATTCGCAACAAAGAGCTTTACCAACAGGCGAGCAACCCTTTGCAAAACTCATTCAATTAACAAATTTAAGCATCATAATTTAAGAGAAGATTTATATACAAAGGAAAACCCTGACAAGTATGATTTAATCAAAGGTTGCGTTGAAGCAGGTTCATTTATCGGTTCAATATTAGGTTTGGCAATCTTTGCACCTCAAATAAGCCATTACACAATTCACCCTATAATGAATTTCTTAGGAATGAACAAAAATCCGAAAGAAAAAAATCAAAAAGCATAATTTTGATAAATTAAACCTCATGGACTATTTGCGATTAACCTTACGGTGAATGAAATATTAAAAAAAATATTGCATTATGAAAACATAAGAAGATGACTTGTGGGGGTTTTTTAAGTGAATAACAATTTAGAAATTGTAAAAAAAGATATGAATTATTCATTAACAAGATTACAACCTAAAACTTTTGCTGATGAAATCATTATTAAAACAGAAGAAAAAGTTTTAAGAGACTATGTTTATATTGATTCAATTCGAATCATAGCTTAAGGGAGAAGGTTAAGGGATATTGAGGAAATCAAAGAGAGGGAATTTTAATTTTTAACCAATAAAATAAGCCGTTTGCAAATGGAATAGCAAGCGGCTTTTCTATATAAATTTATAAACTGTTATCTTATTTTAACTAAATCGGCTTTTCTCATTCTGATGTTTTCGGGAGTAACTTCCATTAACTCATCATCAGAAATGTATTCTAAGCAATCTTCAAGAGACATTAATCTTGGTGCCTGAAGTGTAACCATAACATCAGCAGTTGCGCTACGCATATTTGTTAATCGTTTTGTCTTGCAAACATTAACCGGAATATCCTGAGGTCTGTTTGCTTCACCGACAATCATACCTCTGTAAACTTTGGTTCTCGGAGTAACAAAAAATACACCTCTGTCCTCAAACTGGCCTAAAGCATAAGGGATTGCTTCACCATCTTCAAATGCAACAAGAGAACCACATCTATGTTTTGGCATGTCACCTGAGTATGGTTTATAAGAATCAAAGACGTGATTCATAATGCCTTCGCCACGAGTCATTCTTATAAATTCACTTCTAAAACCGATTAAACTTCTTGCCGGAATTGTAAATTTCATATTAGTTCTTGTTCCGACAACATTCATCTGCAACAATTCGCCTTTTCTGCTTGACAATCTGTCAATGCAGGCTCCTGCATAATCAGAAGGAACATCAATTAAAAGATTTTCAAAAGGTTCATGGAGTTCATCTTTAATTGTTTTATAAATAACTTCGGGTTTTGAAACTTGGAATTCATAACCTTCACGACGCATTGTTTCAATTAAAATACTTAAATGAAGTTCACCACGTCCGCTAACTTTAAATACTTCCGTATTATCAGTATCTTCAACCCTTAAACTTACATTTTTTTCTAACTCTTGGAATAATCTTTTTCTTAATTGACGGCTTGTAACAAATTTACCTTCCTGACCTGCAAACGGACTGTCATTAACTGAAAAATTCATTTGTAAAGTCGGTTCGTCAATATGGATAAGTGGCAATGCCTGAGGATTATCAAGAGATGAAATAGTTTCGCCGATATGAATATCAGGAAAACCTGCAATACCGATAATATCACCTGCTTGCGCTTCCTGAATTTCAACACGTCCTATATGCTCACAGCCGAATAATTTCATGATTTTACCGCGTTGAATACTTCCATCTGCTTTAATTAATGAAACAGTTTCCTGTGAATGAATTGTACCGTTTACGATACGACCGATTGCAATTCTTCCTACATACTCGTTATAATCAAGCGTTGTAACGTGGAATTGAAGATTATCTTTTTTGATTTCAGGTCCGTCAATATGTTTAATAATACTGTCAAGCAAGAATGTCATATCTGTTGCTTCATCATCAATTTCTTCTTTTGCATAACCGTTCAAACTGCTTGCATATACAATC
>JAKSUS010000062.1 GCA_024408745.1 Candidatus Gastranaerophilales bacterium
CTTATATAAATAGTTATTCTTTGGTATGTTCTTTTATTTCTTTTTCGTTTATGTTTTTATGTGCAGTATTTTTATTTGTTTTTAACGAACAAATCGTCGGTTTGTATACATCAGACGTGAGATTAGCGGAAATTATAATACCGATTATTTATATTGCAGCGGTTTATCAGGTTTTTGACGGGTTGCAAATTGCTTTTAGCGGAATATTAAAGGGACTCAAGAAAACAAAATTAGTTACTGTTGCAATACTTTGCGGTTATTGGCTTTTTGGTTTGCCATTAGGCGGATTTTTGGCATATAAGTTCAAAATGGAACTTATGGGTTTTTGGGTAGGCTTAGGTGTTGCCATATTTATCATGGGTGTATTTATGGGAACGGCTTTGTATTTTATGTTCCAAAAATTACGAAAAGAATATACAACTGTTTAAAACTTTTTGTTTTTTTGTGTTATACTTTGTTAGTTATTAAGAGTAGAAATTAAGAGGGAAAAATGCAAAAACAACTTGAAGAAATTTGCGCCAAAGCACTTAATGAAGTTGAAAATGCTCAAAACAGTGCTGATATTGATGCAATAAAACTTGAATATTTAAGCAGAAAAAGCGTTTTAAATAATATAAAAAAAGGCTTGAAAGATTTAACTCCCGAGCAAAGACCGATTGTAGGAGCTTTTGCAAATGAAGTTGCTCAAAAAATCGAACAAGCGGTTAATGAAAAAGAACAAGCAATTTATGAAAAAGAATTAAACGAAAAATTGGAATCAGAAAGAATTGATATAACTTTGCCGGGAAGAAATATTCCGATGGGAAAAATTCACCCCTTAACGCAAACAGTTGATGAAATCGTTTCAATTTTTCAAGGTATGGGATTTACAATTACGGATAATGAAAATTCACCCGAAGTTGAAACAGAATATTATAACTTTGATGCGTTGAACTTCCCGAAAGATCACCCTGCAAAAGATATGCAGGATACTTTTTATACAAAAGTTGCCCCAAATGTAATTTTAAGAGGTCAAACTTCAGGTGCTCAAATTCACACAATGGAAACTAAGAAACCGCCTTTGAGAATTATAAGTCCGGGTCGTGTTTATCGTTGTGAATCAGTAAGTGCAAGAAAAAATAACTTGTTCCACCAAATTGAAGGACTTGTTGTTGATAAAAATATTACATTTGCTGATTTAAAAGGTGTTTTGAACGAATTTACAAGAATTTATTTTGGCGAAGCAAGACCGACAAGATTTAGAACAAGCTTCTTCCCTTTCACCGAACCGAGTGCAGAAATTGATGTTCAATGTATTATGTGCAAAGGTAAAGGTTGCAAAGTTTGTTCTCAAACCGGTTGGCTTGAAATTTTAGGCGCAGGCATGGTTGATCCGAACGTTTTAAAAGGTGTCGGCATTGACCCTGATGTTTATACAGGTTTTGCCTTTGGTATGGGTGTTGAAAGACTTGCAATGTTAAAACATGCAATCTGCGATATAAGAATGTTTTTCAACAATGATATTAGATTTTTGGAACAATTTTAATTTAAGAGGGTAATATAAATGCAAATTTCATTAGAATGGCTTAACGAATACGTTGATATAAAAGATTTATCACCTGAAGAAATTGCTCATGGGCTTACAATGAGTGGTTTAGAGGTTGAAGATATTGAAAAAACCGGTGCAAAGTTCACCAATATTAAAACAGTCGAAATTCAAAAAATCGATAATCACCCGAATGCAGATAAATTACATTTGGTAACGGTTTTTGACGGAACAAACCACAGACAGGTCGTTTGTGGTGCCCAAAATATTGAAGTAGGACAAGTTGTACCTTATGCTTCTGTCGGTTCAAAAGTTTTGGACAGAAAAACAGGTGAACAGTTTGAACTCACTCCTGCTGTCATCAGAGGAGTTGAATCTCAGGGGATGTTATGTTCCGATGATGAATTAGGAGTAGCCGACTTAAAACTCCAAGAAGAAGACGGGATTTTAATTTTAAACAGAATTTTTAAAGATGTTAAATTAGGTTCTGATGTAAAAGATGTTTTAAATTTACAGGAAGATACGGTTCTTACTGTTGCACCGACTGCAAACAGAGGTGATGAAATGTCTGTTGTCGGTATTGCAATAGAAGTTGCAACAATTTTTTCAAGAGAATTGAAATTCAGCAAAATGACTTGTGCTAATGAAGTTAAAGCAAAAGATTTTGAGTTAAAAATTGATGAAGATGTTTGTAAATATTATGCTTTGGCAATTTTAAAAGATTTAAAAATTGCACCATCTCCTGCTTGGATGCAACGCAGATTATTGGCATCGGGCGTTCGTGCAATCAGCAATATCGTTGATATTACAAACTATGTAATGCTTGAATACGGTCAACCGCTGCACGCTTTCGATTTTGATAAATTGAACGGATATATTGAAGTAAGAAGAGCAAAAAAAAGTGAAAAATTAGTCACACTTGACGGAGAAGAAAGAGAATTAAACAATAATTCTGTTTTGATTTCCGAAAAAGATAAAGGAATTTGTTTGGCAGGTGTTATGGGTGGTGAAAACTCCGAAATTGACGATAATACCGTTAATGTTGCATTGGAAGCTGCGTTTTTCCCTCCTGCAACTACAAGAAGAAGTTCAAAGAGTGTCGGCTTGCGTTCTGAAGCAAGTGCAAGATTTGAACGTGGTGTTGATATGGAAATGGTTAAACCTGCATTGTGTAGGGCAATTCAGTTATTGATTGAACTTTGTGATGCAAAATTTGAAGGCATTACGGAAACAGGTTCTAATGAACTTCCCGAACAACTTATTACATTAAGATATGCACAAATTAAAAGATATTTGGGATTAGAAATTCCGGAAGATACTTGCATATCAATTTTAGAAAGTTTAGGATTTAAGCTTTGCGGTAAAAATCAACTTGCAGCAAGATTTTCTGTTCCGGGATTCAGAGCGGTTGATGTTACAAGAGAAATTGATTTAATTGAAGAAATTGCACGTATTCACGGATACGATAAAATTGCTCCGACTTTGCCCGATAAAACAATTGCAGCAGAAGTTAAAAAAGAAGATTTATTAATTAAAAAATTACATTATCTTCTTTTGGGCAAAGGTTTTTATGAAGCAATGACTTCATCATTAATCGGAAAACCTTTATATAATTGGGCAGGCATTGAATATGATGAAGAAAAAAATGTCGAAGTTTGCTATTCTCAATCGGAAGATTATTGTATGTTAAGACAAAGCATGATTCCGAGTTTGTTAAATATTATCAAATATAATTTTGATAACGGTTCAAAAAATCTTATGTTCTTTGAACAAGGGAAAATTTATACAAAAGAAGAACCTACAACCGAAAAATCAACAGGTGTAAAACAAAGAAGAATACTCTGCGGTTTGGTTACGGGAAAAACAAACACTTCCCAATGGCAACAAACTGAAGATGTTGATTTCTACACAATTAAAGGTGTTATTGAAAATATTTTTGAAGAATTAAAATTAACTCAAAGAGTTTTATATTCACCTTGCGAAGATGTTAAATATCTTCACCCGAAACGCTCTGCAAATGCGGTAGTTTTAGGTAAAAATAAGGCTCCGGTTGCAAGATTCGGTGAACTTCATCCTATTTTCAGGGACAGACTTAAATTTAATCAAAATGTTTATCTGTTTGAAATTGATTTAGATGCATTGTTAGAAAACGTTAATTATAATGCTGTTCTTTGTAAAGAACTTCCTGTTTATCCGGAAGTTACAAGAGATATTGCGTTCAAAGTTAAAAATGATGTTTCTTATCAGGATTTGGCAAAATCAATTAAGAAATTGACTTCACCTAACTTATTTAACGGTGCTGATATATTTGATGTTTATCAGGGTGAACACGTTGAAGAAGGTTATAAGAGTGTTGCCTTCCACATTTATTTGCAGGATAAAACACAAACTTTAACTGATGAAATTGTTGATTCTGAAATTAACAAATTAAAAGAAGGATTGAAAAAATATTATCCTTCCGTAAGTTTTAGAGAATAGTTTAATTTATCATAATAAAAACCGTCATGATATTTCATGGCGGTTTTATATTTATTTATATTTTATTGTGCTGCTGCATTTGTACCAATAGAAGATAAATAGTTTGAATAACTTGACATTTTGCTGACATAATTATCCATACTTTGGAATTGCTTTTCTAATCTTGCCCTGTATTGTTCAATTAATAATTGCTTCCTTGTTAATGATTCGTTTAAAGTTTCTATTTGTTTTGAACAAGAATCACTTTTAATAGCAAAATAGCCGCTATTATAATCTAAATATCCCGGGTGCCATTCTCCTGCTTTGTCAGTGTAACCTTCAACTATATCTTTTAATTTTGTCATTACACCATTATTACTTCTGTTATCCTCATCAAGATTAACAAACAATTTTTTAACTTCGTTTGGGTTTTTGGTCATTGCTTCTTCAAATTTCGATTTATCAAAAACCAATTCCTGAGAAACATCAGAAACATCTGTTCTTGCTCCGCCTGTTGAAATGCCCACTGTAGAAAGACAAGTGTATTTATCTAAGCCCGGTACAATATTCATTATTGTATTACTTAGTTCACTTGCCATTCTTCTCAAACCGCTATCATAAGCTAAATCGCCATCTTTGCTTGAGGCAGTTTTTATATCGGTTATTAATTTATTATATTTTTCAACAAATGTATCAATTGCACTTTCTACATCCGTATAATCATTTGTAATATTGATTTGAGTCGGATCACCGTTTGAGGTTTTATTTAATGACAAGGTTAACCCGGCTATACCGGTAACATCTTCGCTAATTGCATTTGAAGCGGCAATAAATTCCTGATCGTTGATTTTAAATTTTGAATTTAATCCTAAAACCTGAGAACCGTTTGCCAAGGAACCGTTATTTGTCCAACCTACAACATCAGAAAAATTGCCTTCTATAGATTCAATATTTATGGTAGTAGCACCAGGGTCTTTCGCTTTTAATACAAGTCTGTTAGATACCGCATCATAAGAAGCAGTAACACCTGAATCTGAGTTAGAGTTTATATTATAAATAAGACCGCTTATTGATGTGTTAGAGTCAACGGTAAATTCTTCCGTACCGATTCTGAATTTACTTGGCTCAACGTGCTCAGCTAAATTACCGGTACTCATTATTTTACCTGTTGTTTTAATTTCGGTTAAGATTTTATCTGAGGAATAAATTTGTGTTCCTTCCACATTTTTAAAGCCGAAAAAGTCTAACAAATTACTTGTATCCGAAGTTGAACCAATTTTAATGTCCTGTCCTTCTTTTGCCGTAAAGCTTAAATTGCCGTTTTCGGAAAGAGTTACACTTTCTAATCCGACACCCGTGTCTTTATATTGTCCCTCACTTAAAAGAAAATCTCTAAAATCATTTAATCTTGTATTTTCATTAACGGTAAAAACTTTCTTTTCATTATTTACATATATTGCAATTTCACCTTTTGTGATTACTCCGTTGTTTAAATCGCTTAATTTTGAACTGTTATCTATATATAAAGTATCGGAGCTGACAGTTGTAATTGTCATGCCGGGATTACTTTCGTCTTCTTCCTGATTTACGCTAATTCCAAATAAATCAAGCAAATTACTTGTGTCAGAGTCTTTTCCGATTACTATATTGGGTGCAGATAAACTTTCCTGTTCAAGTGATAAAGATAATATTCCGTTTTCCAAGTTAGGAACACCGCCGATACTTGATGTTAGAAAATCTTTAAAATCTTTTAATTTTGTACTGTCGGTTACTTCAAATTCTTTTTCTTCACCGTTTACTGTTATTGTGACTTTACCGTTTGTTACAGCATTATTAAATATATCTTTTAAGTAGGTATCTTCGTTGGTAACATTAGTTTTTCCAAAATCAGCTAATTTTCCCAATCCTTTTGTGCCTGTTGCAACGGTAGCAGTTGCAAGTTGAAGAACTTCCAATGAAAAATTTTGTATCGTTGCATCATTAGTAACACTTGCAGATGCAGTTTTACCTTCATCACTTGAACTGACTTTTTTTCTGTTAAATATATCAAATGCACTCAACAAATTACTATCCGTAAATTTTGTAATTGCGGAATTAAGAGAACTGACTTCCGATCTTAAATTTTTTATTGCTGTCTGTTCAATTTCTGTTTTTTCGATTTTTGTCTGAATATTAGTAAGTGATTCTTCTTTTACTGCAACAAGCGCATCAATCCATGAACTGTAGTCCATGCCCGATCCTAAACCTGTAAATTGAATAGTCATTATATAATCTTCCCCAAATATACTCTTATATTATTTTAAATATATTTGAGGTGATTTTAATCATGTAAAAGTATGATTTTCATAATGTTATTAGAATTTTTGAGAAATTGTCCAGAATTTCATCAACAATGATTGCGGAAGAATTTTTCCTGCAATATGTGTAGCATTTGAGAAAAACCCGTAAACAGAAAGTGCTTTCCCTTTATCTGCATCTTTCAGAGCTTTTTTTGCAACCTTATCGGGAGTCGTTATCCCTTCAAAAGAATTTATAACTTTTTTTGCTTCTTTTACTTTTGCTCTGTCATACAGACTTGTTTTCATCCAACCGGGGCAAACAGCAGTAACGGTTATACCTTTATTTTTAAGTTCTACATTTAATGCTCTTGAATAGTGTCTTACGAAAACCTTTGTTGAAGCGTAAATATTCAGATATGGTAAAGGTAAAAATGATGATTGCGAAGAAATGTTTATTATTTTGCTTCCTTTTCCCATATATGGTATGCAAGCTAAACACATAGCGACAACCGCAGAAATATTAAGATTTATCATATTAAGCGACTCATCGATATCCAAATCATCATAAGAACAAAATTTGGCATAACCTGCATTATTTATAAGATATTTTATGTGGTATTACCCCCCATTAGTTTTTGTTTCTTGGGATAGGACGTGTTTTAAGCTTTCTAGGGTACAATTTTGACTTTTTTTATTTGGCTGACGCTTCCCGGTGCGCCTGAAATTTCATCT
>JAKSUS010000063.1 GCA_024408745.1 Candidatus Gastranaerophilales bacterium
CATAGATAATATTTGTCCTGCCATTTGAACCCCGACAAATATCAGATTTGCACAAAAACCTATAATTGCACCAACCGCAACCTCTTTAAACATCAAGACCATTAAAACCGGTAAGTCAATTACATGAGAAGTAACAATATCAGGAGTTGATGCGGCAACCATTGGATACATAATAAAAGCAGTCATAAAAACCAAAATAGCTTTAGCCTGCATCGGTGCCTGTATTGTAGAGAAAAACGGAGCAGTTGCTATCATGCCCGATAATCTTCCCATAACAAGAACAAATATTATCAGATTTACAGGGGAAAGCATTAACATTAAATCCGTCATCATGATAAACTAACCGCCTTATTTAAACATTTCCCAATTGTGCAAAAAGGTTATTGACACTTGTAATAAAAAACTGCAGCATCAAGGGCATTAAAAGCATAAGGGTTAATAACGCAACAAATATTTTAGGAACAAATGTAAGAGTTGATTCTTGTATTTGAGTTACCGATTGGAAAATACTTATTGCTAAACCGACAACAACACTAATTAAAAGAACGGGAGCAATAATTTCCATAACCAACATTAACATATTTTGTACAATTGTTATAAATTCCATTTCTGTCATTTGTTTTGCCCTCCTTATACCATAAAGCCTTCGAGCAGGGCTTTTGTAATCAGATACCAACCGTCAATCATAACAAATAAAATAATTTTAAATGGTGTCGCAATAATTGAAGGCGGCAGGAACATCATACCCATTGCGACCAATATACTTGAAACAACTATATCTATTACCAAAAAAGGTATGAATATCATAAAACCTATTTTAAAAGCCGTCTTTAATTCGGTAATAATAAAAGCAGGTAACAAAATATAAGTCGGAGTATCTTTGGGTTCTTTTATTTGCGACTTATCAATTTTTGACATTGTAATAAATAAACCTAACTCTTTTTCTTCCGTATAACGTAGCATAAAATCTCTTAACGGTTCAATACTTCTTTCAATTGCAACTTCTTGGGTTATTTTATTATTCATATAAGGTTGAAAAGCATTTTCGTTAATTTTATTAAAAGTCGGAGCCATAACGAAGAATGTTAAAATCAATGCTAAACTGACTAAAACTTGGTTAGGCGGTAGAGTACTTGTACCGATTGCTTGCCTTGTTAAAGCCAAAACAATAACAATTCTTGTAAAAGAAGTTGTCATGACCAAAATACTTGGCGCAAGTGTTAAAATTGTGAGTAAAATAAGAATTTGTACCCCTTGCGAAAATTCTTTCGGTGAATTAGGTTGTTGCATGCCTACACTCAAAGTCGGCAACCCTATTTCAGCAAAACAAGGTAGCATAAATCCTAAGCAAATTCCAAAACCTAATAAAATTCCGAAAAGTTGTCTTTTATTCAACTTTAATTTATTCCAAAACATCCTTCACTAACCCCTATATCTATTATTTATTATTCACTATATTTTAATTTATTTCTTCGGTTAAAAAACCTATATCTTATTAAATTTTAGCTTATTTTTAAGTATATGTATAATATGTTAAAAAGTGTAAATGTACATTTAGATTGATAATTTGACAATTTAAGACACCTTAAAAAAAGCTCCTTTGTACAAAAGGAGCTCCTTGATATAAATTTTACTTATGCATTTTGGATTTTGCAGAAGGCTTTATATCATTTTTTTGATTATTCACAATATTTTGTGACTTTTTGCTTGCATGAGAAGTTTTACCTTTCGCCGTATTTTTAGCATTATCCATGGCAGGTTCTCCTTTCAAAAAAATAACGTTCCTCTTATTTTAAGGAACGTTATCATTATAAATATATTTTACTTAAATTTAATCCGTAAAAAGTTTATTGTATTTTCGGGTTATACAACAGGCTGTGCCTCGTCTGCAATTTTAAATTGTGCGTTGTAAAGTGATTTATATGCACCGTTTTCAATATTTAATAATTCTTCATGTGAACCGGATTCAACAATTTCACCATCATTTACAACCATAATTCTGTCTGCATTTTGAACGGTTGATAATCTGTGCGCAATAACAAATACAGTTCTGTTTTGCATTAAATTATCTATAGCTTTTTGTACAACTGCTTCTGCTTTATTGTCCAATGCACTTGTTGCTTCGTCTAAAATAACAATAGGTGCATTCTTTAAATTTGCTCTTGCGATAGCAACACGCTTTTTTTGTCCGCCTGATAATAATGTACCTCTCTCACCGATATAACTGTCAAGACCATCTTCAAGAGATTCTACAAAATCATCTAAACAAGCACATTTTAATGCTTCATGAATTTCTTCATCAGTTGCATCAGGTTTACCTAATAAAATATTATCTTTTATACTTCCGTGGAATAAGAAATTATCCTGAAATACGACTGCTATATTATCTCTCAATGACTCCAACGTATAATTTCTTATATCAACACCGTCAATTTTTATAGAACCGGATTTAACATCATAAAATCTCGGTAACAAATTTACAATTGTAGTTTTACCTCCACCTGAATTACCGACAAGTGCAATAGTTTGTCCGTAATTTGTTTTAAAGGAAATATTCTTTAGAACCGGAGTATCTTCAATATATTCAAAATTAACATTTTCAAAAGATATATCTGTTACTGCTTTATTTAATTCAATTGCATCTTCTTTATCGTAAATAACAGGTTCTCTGTCAATAATTAAATAAATACGTTCAATCGCCATAAAAGAAACTTGAACATCTTTTAAGTTATTGTTCAAACTTTTTAAAGGTTGATATAGCATAACCAAAGCAGCTAAGAAGGATACAAAATTACCGCTTGAAATACGACCTGTAACAATCAGATAATTACTGAATGCAATAACCGTCGCAATACCTATCGACATAACAGTATATGTTATAGGGGATATTATTGAAGTTCTTTGGACAATCTTCATAGCTCTACCGAAAATTTCATCAACAGTATTAGTAAAACTGTTATATAATTTGTTTTGCAAGTTATATGATGCAATTGTTTTATTTCCTGCATAAGTTTCATTAAATTTTGTAATGAGTTTACTGCCTGCTTCAACATTTTCATTAACGGCTTTTTCAATACGTTTTCTCAGGAATGCCAAAGGTGAAAGTGCTCCGCCTAATACAACTATTGCAACTACGAATAATTCCCAAGAGTTATAAATCAATACACACAATAAAGAAAGTGATGAAAAACCTCTTGTTACAAAAAGTTTAAGGTTTTCGAGTAATCCTGCGCAAGCAGTATCAGCATCGCCACAGAACTTTCTCATAATATCACCTGATGTATTTTGGTCATAATATGCAGTTTCCATATGCAATAATTTGTTATATAAAAACTTTTTTAATCCTAAAGATACTTTTGAACCTACCCAGGCATTCAAGTAATCGCATAAATACTGGCATAAGCCTTGGAATGCCGTAAACACTACAATTATTATTGGTATTCCCCAGGTATAAAGAAAACTTCTGTTCTTTGCAACAAGAACATTATCCATATATGGTTGCAAAGCCCATGCAATAACTGAATCCAAACAACCTAAAGGAATGCAAATTATCATTGCAAATAATGCTCTTTTCCAATATGGTTTTACAAAAGGCCACATTCTTTTGTAATTTTTAACAAAAGTGTTTTCATTAAATTTTTCTTTAAATGTTTTTTTCTCTTCCATTTTTTCCTCACTTGTTATTATTTATATAAATTCTATCATAAACTAATCATTATCATTATTTAATTTATCTAACTCCTGTCTTACAAAATTCTTTGCATGCTCAGGTATAATGTTTTCACAGCAACCACAAACTGATGTTAATTCAGGATATTTTGACTCTTTTTTTATCATTTTTAAATAACAATTGCCTCTGTCAAAATCGGCTCTTCCGTTATTTTGAAATTCAAAATAACCGCAATTTTGGCATATTTTGAGTGCGAACCCTTTTTCCATTAAAGTATCGGAAATTTCTTTCAAAGCTTCCGAGAGTCTTAAATATTTTCTTGATGACATATACTTATCTTCATACCAAAATACAACTCTAAAAAGTGCATCTTCGTTAATAATTTCTATTTTTGTTTCAATTTCTAAGTCACCATTTGTTAATGAAACTTCTACAAAATCAGAATTCTCATGCGATTGATTTTCAAGTTCTTTGCTATGCTTCTTTTCTAAATAGGCATCATATAAATTTATAAAATAATTAGAAAATAATGCTAATGGTGAAAACATTAACCAGCAAGACCAAAATGTGAATTTTTGGAAATTAAATTTTGCAATTCTTGCCATGTATATAAATAAAATAAAATAATAAATCAGTAATAAATAAATACCCTGCCAACCTAAAACAAAGCCATCAAGAAATGCAAACTTCATCATAAATAAAATTGCAATAATTACAAAAAATTCTCCGGGATATATCCATGAAATAATATATTCTTTTGAAGCCCATGTATATTCAGGTGAAATAATATCTTTAATATGATTTTTTAATACCATAAATTTTTTATAATTAATTTTATTAAAGAAATCCAAAATATTATCGGTAGTTTCATAATATTGTTTAAATACTCTTACATCAGGTGAATGTTCGGATTTAATTCCCCTATTTGATAATATAATAGGTAATTCAAACTGATAATCAAAATCAGTAGTAAATTCGCTTCTTATTTGAGCTAAGACATCTTTTTTAACTGCTAAAACATCATCATTAAAATAATTTAAAAATCCTGCAATATTTCTTCCTAAAAATATCAAGGTATTTAAAAATACTTTCCTGTAACCAATTGTTCTTCCTACAAATGAAGAAAACAAATTCTTATTCAGCGTAATACCACTAATAACAGGGGAAACATTAATTTTATCATTTAGTCTCGCCAAAAAATCAGGTCTTATTGTACTGTCACCATTCAAAAACACAAAGGCATCAGATGTATCGTTAATAAAAATTCTGTCAAAAAACCATCTTATTGCTTCTGATTTACCTGCACGCACACCATTTTCGGAGTTTAACCTCCACAACCTTGCACCTGCATTAATTTCTAACACTTTAGCAGTTTCATCTGTGCAATTATCAAGAATTACATTTATCACGTATTTTTCTTTATTGTATTCCTGATTTTTTAATGCATTTACTAAAGTTGTTATTGTTTGCTCCATATTGTGAGCATAAATTACAACATTAAAAAAGTTTTGATATTCTGATGCTGAAATCTTATGCTCTATTTCAACGAGTCTGTTTTTCGACGCGCAGTAGATAACATAGTAAAAATATATATATGAAACAGCCAAATAAATTGTTAATAGTATGGCTATAACGTTAATAATAAATAAAAACACCTGAAAATTTTTCTCCGTTAACTGTTATTTTAAGTATTCGTTAATTGCTCTTGCTGCTCTTTTTCCTGCACCCATTGCATTAATTGCGTTTGATGTTCCTGTAGGAGCAACGTCACCACCTGCAAAAACTCCTTCAATAGAAGTCTTACCTGTTTCGTTATCAACAACAATATAACCTTTTTTATCAGTTTCTAATTCTAAATTATCATTTTTAGCCGAACGTTGAATAATTGGATTAGGATTAGTACCTAAAGCAACAATTACAACATCAACAGGCATTTCTACAATTTGACCTTCGACAGGAACAGGGCTTCTTCTTCCGCTTTCATCAGGTTCGCCTAATTCCATAACCTGTAATTTCAATGCTTTTACATAATTTTCTTCGCCTAAAATTTCTAACGGTGAATGTAAAAGTTTAAATTGTATACCTTCTTCTTTTGCGTGTCTGATTTCTTCAAGTCTTGCAGGAAGTTCGGCTTCTGAACGTCTGTAAACAATAGTAACATCTTCAAAACCTACTCTTTTTGCAACTCTTGCTGCATCCATCGCTGTATTACCACCACCTACAACGGCAACTTTCTTACCGATATAAATAGGTGTTGGTGAACTTTCTTCTTGCGCTTTCATCAAATTAACTCTTGTTAAAAATTCATTTGCACTATATACACCGTTTAAGTTTTCACCTTCAATGTGTAACATCTTCGGTAAACCCGCTCCTGAACAGATAAATATTGCATCAAAACCGTCATTTTTTAAATCTTGAATTGTTAAAGATTTTCCGATAACAACATTCTTTTCTAATTTAACACCTAATTTTCTTAAGCCTTCTAATTCCGTATCTAAAGCAGTTCTTGGAAGTCTGAAAGGCGGAATACCGTATCTTAAAACACCGCCAAAAGCATGAAGTGCTTCAAAAACAGTAACATCATGACCTGCTTTTGCAAGGTCTGCTGCTGCAGTAATTCCTGCACAACCGGAACCGATAATTGCAACTTTTTTGCCTGTTGGTGCGGCTTTTTCAATTTTTGCGGAAGAATTATCACCGACAAACCTTTCTAATGCACCGATTGCAATAGGTTCAGATTTTATACCCAAAACGCATTTGCCTTCGCATTGTCTTTCTTGCGGGCAAACACGACCGCAAACTGACGGCAACAAACTTGTTTGTCTTATAACGTCACCGGCTTCCTGAATTTTGCCATCTTTCAATTGAGCAATAAAGCCGGGGATATTAATATTAACAGGACACCCTTGAACGCATCTTGGGTTTTTGCAGTTTAAACATCTGCTTGCTTCTTCTATTGCTTTATCTTCCGTTAAATTTTTAGTAACTTCTTCAAAATTTTTATTTCTGTAATTTGGATCCAATTCGACGGGTTTAACTCTATTTCCCATTTTTACACCTCATTCCCATTATTTCTACTTGCTATTGTATTTTCCATAATTTCATTAACTTCTGTTTCTTCTAAAGTTTCTTTTTCCAAAAGAACTTTGACAATTGCTTCCATAATATCTTTATTTTCGGTTAATAATTTTTTCGCATATTCGTACTGTTCATCAACAATATTTCTTACTTCATTATCAACTTGTGCGGCAATTTCTTCGGA
>JAKSUS010000064.1 GCA_024408745.1 Candidatus Gastranaerophilales bacterium
ACCGATTATTGCAAGACTTATTGATATTCCAAAAACTTTTTTGGGAGAAAGTTTAAAGAAAGAAAATAAAGCAAAAACAAAAAATGCTAAACCTGCAAATTGCAAAATATCCAATGAGTATAAACTATATAACAATTTATCCGTAAAAATAGTGTTTTGCGTAATTTTTAAAAGTATAAAAGCAGGAAGTGCATATCTTATGATATTTAGTCCCCATGCTTTCAAAGTTAAATTTATACCTCTCTTTAAATTGTATTTTGGCGTTGAACGATGGCTATATGATATTCCTACTCCCATCGCAAACATAAAAACAGGTGCGGCAAAAACTCCGCCTATGAAAAGTAATGTTATAATTTGTATTAACGGTGATAAATTATTAATATCGTTAACTCCTGCTAATGTTGAATGCTCAAATATCATTCCGCAAATTGCAAGCGTTTTTGCTATATCAAGAAAAGTTTGTCTGCCTGTATTAATCTCTTCTTTTTCAAATATTGTCATTGATTTAACTCCTTATAAAAAATATTTTATTAGATTATTTAAAAAAAGTAAATCTTCTTATAAAAGCATTTTTATAACGGTAAAATACGAAAAAACCTTAGAAAACAATAATTATCAGGTATTTTTTAACAAATCAATAACGGCATGCCAAAGGCATGCTTTTTGGGCATGAGCATGCCCTATTTTTTATCAAATTTTTGGCATGGGTTTAAAAATTTTTTTTCACAAACAGGAGACATGTACGACTTTAGTCGTACAAATTGTATACTAAAGTCGTATTTAGAAAAACAAAAAGTTGCCGATGTATATATGTGTGGAAGGAACCACACGAGTTACATAAGATTAAGGAGAATCGAACATGAGCATTGTAGTAAACACTAACGTCACATCATTAAAAGTACAACAAAACTTAAACAGAGCAAACGCAGGTATCACACAAGTAACAGAACGTTTAACAACAGGTTTTAGAATCAATCACGCAGCAGATGACGCAGCCGGCTTATCAATTTCACAAAGTATGTTATCACAAGTAAACGGCACATCAATTGCACAAGATAATACTCAACACGGTATCAACTTACTTCAAACAGCAGAAGGTGATATGTCAGTTATCCAAGACCACTTACAAAGTATCAGAGATTTAACGGTTCAGGCAGCTAACGGTACATATTCAACAGCTGAAAAAGAAATGATTTCAAGAGAAGTTTTAGCACGTTTCGAAGAAATCACAAGACTTGCAAATGTATCTAAATTCAGTGATATTCCTTTATTGTCAAACGATCACAACAGTGCATTAGTATTACAAATTGGTGCTAATTCAAGTGAATATGACAGATTGGATATCTCTGATGCATTAATCAAAATGACTGCAACAGCATTAAATGCTGATTTCACAGAAGAAAAAGTCAAAGCAGCATTTGCTACTTCAGACAACGCTTCTGCATTTATCCAAATAATAGATAACGCAATTGATAAAGTTTCTCAATGCAGATCAAGAGTTGGTGCTTACCAAAACAGAATTGATGCAACAATGGAAAGTTTAGTTATTAGAGAACAAAACTTATCCGCTTCATTATCAGAACTCAGGGATGCAGACATAGCTAAGGAGGCAGCAGAATTAACAAAACAACAAATTTTGCAACAAACATCTGCTGCATTGTTAAGTCAAGCAAATTCAAACCCAACTATCGCTCTTCAATTATTACAATCATAGTTGAAACAATAGTTGAGCATTTGCTGAAACTTCTTAAGACCGGACAGTGTGTAGTCCGGTCTTTTTTAATGCAAAATTTTTTAATTTATTAAATAAAAATTAATTTTTGTGGAGTTTTTGAAAAATAACGTTAAAATAAAAAATATAAGATAGTTTATAGGAAAGTGAAAACCCATGATAGATTTTAATAAATTAACTTTGCAGGCAGAAAATACCGTTATCGCTTCACAAAACACAATGAAACGATTTCAAAACTCTCAGCTTGAACCGTTGCATTTGCTTTATACTTCTTTAGAAGATAATACAACAGTTCTTCATGATATTTTAAAAGAAATTAATGTTAAACCTGAAAATCTTTTGGAAGATACACAAAAAGCATTAAATAATCTTCCTAAAATTTCTTATGAGCAAAATTCCGATAATTTGTACTTTTCTCATGAATTTAATGCTATGTATGACAGAGCCGTTGAAATTGCAAATTCAATGAAAGATACTTTTGTAAGTTTAGAACATTTTTTACTTTCTATGACAAATGACGAAAACGCAACAGTTTATAAAGTTTTAAAAAACAATAATGTTACCGAAAGCAAAATTTTAAATGCACTCAAAAAAATAAGGGGGAAAGCGACCGTGAATAATCAGGAAGCAGAAAATAATTATAAAGTTTTGGAAAAATATTCAACTGATTTAACAAAATTAGCAAGAGAAGGCAAACTTGACCCCGTAATCGGTCGTGATGAAGAAATCAGACGTGTTATTCAGGTTTTGAATCGTAAGACGAAAAACAACCCTGTATTAATCGGTGAACCCGGTGTCGGCAAAACTGCAATAGCAGAAGCACTTGCACTCAGAATAGTCAGGGGTGATGTTCCTGAAAACTTGAAAAACGATATTTTGGTTTCACTTGATTTAGGTGCATTAATTGCAGGTGCAAAATACAAAGGTGAATTTGAAGAACGCTTAAAATCAGTATTGAAAGAAGTTAAAGGATCTGATGGTCAAATTATTTTATTCATAGATGAACTTCATACAATGGTTGGTGCAGGCGGAGGCGAAGGTTCAATGGATGCAGGCAACCTTTTAAAACCAATGCTTGCAAGAGGTGAACTCCGTTGTATCGGTGCAACTACTTTAAATGAATACAGAAAATATTTTGAAAAAGATCCTGCTTTAGAACGTTGTTTTCAGCCTGTATTAATTGAAGAACCGACTGTTGAAGATACCGTAAGTATTTTAAGAGGTTTAAAAGAACGTTATGAAGTTCACCATGGAGTAACAATAAAAGATTCCGCACTTATTGCAGCAGCAAAACTCTCCGACAGATATATTTCAGACAGATTTTTACCGGATAAAGCAATCGATTTAATTGATGAAGCTGCTTCATCATTAAGAATAGAAATTGACAGTATGCCCGAAGAATTAGACAATTTAGTCAGACAAAAAATTCAACTTGAAATTGAAAGAGAAGCAATAAAGAAAGAAGAAGATGAAGATTCAAAAATCAAAGTTGATAAATTAACTGTTGAAATAAACGAGCTTCAAAATAAAATTGATGAAATCAAAACTCAATGGGATAAAGAGAAAAATTCAATTTCAAGTGTTTCCTCAATAAAAGATGAAATTGAACAAACAAAAATTTTAATCGAAAAAGCCGAAAGAGAAACTGATTTAGCAAAAGCAGCCGAATTAAAATACGGTAAATTAAATGATTTGCAAAAACAGTTAAAAGATATTGAAGAAAACAAAGATGCTCCGCACAATAAACTATTAAAAGAAGAAATTACTGAAGATGATATTGCGGAAGTTATTTCAAAATGGACAAAAATTCCTGTCAGCAAACTTATGGAAAGTGAAAAGCAAAAACTTTTAAAGATGGAAGATTTTTTACACTCAAGAGTTGTAGGGCAGGATGAAGCCGTTAATGTTATTTCGGATTCCATAAGACGCGCAAGGGCAGGATTAAATGACCCTCGCAGACCCGTTGGTTCGTTTATTTTCTTAGGGCCAACAGGTGTTGGTAAAACTGAACTTGCAAAATCATTAGCAGAATTTTTATTTAATGATGAAGACGCACTTATAAGAATTGATATGTCAGAATATATGGAAAAATTTGCAGTATCTCGTTTGGTCGGAGCGCCTCCGGGGTATGTAGGATATGAAGAAGGCGGACAGTTAACTGAAGCTGTAAGAAGAAAACCATATAGTGTTGTACTTTTTGATGAAATCGAAAAAGCACATCCTGACGTATTTAACATTATGCTTCAACTTCTTGATGACGGAAGATTAACCGACTCAAAAGGTAAAACCGTTGATTTTAAAAATACCGTTATCATTATGACAAGTAATATCGGAAGCAACTTAATTTTAGACAGTATGATTAATGATAAATCAAAAGAAGAAACTAAATCGGAAGTTATGGAAATTATGCATGGAAACTTCCGTCCTGAATTCCTAAACAGAATTGATGAAATTGTTTTCTTTGACGGTTTATCTCAAAAACAACTTGAAAGAATTGTTGATATTCAACTTAAACATCTTGATAGCTTATTAAAAGAGCAAGAACTATCATTTATAATAACTGATGGAGCAAAAGCATTTTTGGCACAAGAAGGTTACGACCCGGCTTATGGTGCAAGACCACTCAAAAGAGTTATTCGTCAAATGATAGAAAATCCGCTTGCAAAACTAATATTAGAAGGTAAATTTGCAGGTTCAAATTTAATCAAAATAGATGTTAAAGACGGAAAAATAATTTTTCTTAAAAACTAATAACACTTCAATTGAAAAGTTATAACTTTTTCAAAATCAAACAATTAATTTTGTTTGATTTTTTTATAGGCACAAAAAAGACATGTTAAAAAACATGCCTTTTTATATATAAAAGTAATTGTTAAACTTCAACGTATTCTCTTAAACGTTTGCTTCTGTTCGGGTGACGAAGTTTTCTTAATGCTTTTGCTTCAATTTGTCTGATACGTTCTCTTGTTACGCCGAATAATTGTCCAACTTCTTCCAATGTTCTTTGGCGACCATCATCCATACCGAAACGTAATCTTAAAACATCTCTTTCACGAGGAGAAAGTGTTCCTAAAACTTCGTGCAAGTCTTCTCTTAAAAGTTCATGAGCAACTGTCATAACAGGAGCATCTGCATCTTTATCTTCAATAAAGTCACCTAAACGAGAATCTTCTTCTTCACCAATAGGAATTTCTAAACTCAAAGGTTCTTGCGCAACTTTAATAATTTCACGAAGTTTATTGATTGTAATTCCCATTGCTTCTGATAATTCTTCTTCAGATGGTTTTCTGCTAAGGTCTTGTGCTAATTTTCTTGTAACTTTTTTAAGTTTATTAATTGTTTCAACCATGTGAACAGGAATACGAATTGTTCTTGCCTGATCTGCGATTGCCCTTGTAATTGCTTGTCTAATCCACCAAGTTGCATAAGTTGAGAATTTATAACCTCTTTCGTAGTCGAATTTTTCAGCTGCTCTTATTAAACCTAAATTACCTTCCTGAATAAGGTCTAAGAACAACATTCCTCTGCCTACGTATTTTTTAGCAATGCTGACTACTAATCTCAAGTTTGCCTGAACAAGTTTTTTCTTTGCAATTTCACCGGGTTTACCGCCATTAATAATTCTTTTTGCAAGTTCAACTTCTTCATCACTTGTTAAAAGTTTAATACGACCGATTTCTCTTAAATACATTCTGACAGGGTCATCAACAACAACACCTTTCGGAAGAGTTAAAGCATTTTCATCAAGTTCTTCTTCATCTTCTTCCATATCAGAATCTGACATGCTTTTTTCATACATTTTATCAGGTTCAACAAGACCGACCGAAGTTGAATTTTTATAAATATTAGAAATTTCTTCTTCGTCAGAACCTAATATATCGTCCATATTATCGCCGGTCATTGAGAAATCATCTGTATCAGTTATGTCTGTCCCGTTGTTTTTTCTTTTAGCCATTTTTACTCCAATCTAATTATATTCTATTTGTAATCGTTCTTTCAATTTTAGTTGTTCTATTATTTCCTGTTGAAGTGCAGTTGCTTTTTCGTCATTGTCGTCTAAGTTTTCTGCTGCTTCAATTAGTTTATTGGTTTCGGTTTCTTTTGAAATTTTTTCAATAATTTGCATATTTTCCGATATATATTCTTCAACAAGTCCTTGTTTCAGCAATTCAACTTTATCATCTATGGAATAAATAATATCCGCTAAATCACTTTTGACTTCTATATTTTGTGAAAAATAAGACATCAGTTTTTCAATTAATTCTTCTACATTACTTGTTTCCTTTATCATTTCATCTATGGTTTGTTTGATAGAAATTAAATTTGCCTCAGAGAATTTTGCATCTTTCATTTTTTCATTTAACCATGAAAACGGAAGATTTTCTCCGTTTATAAAATACAAGCTCAATAAATTTTTTTGACATATTTTTGATTTATTTGAAGAAATTGTTACAATTGGCGATTTTTCTTGTGGTAATTGCCTTTGACCTGATTTTAAAATTCTAATTTGTTGATTTAAAGTGTTTTTATCAATTTTTAATCTTAAAGAAATTTGTTTAACGTATTCATCATAAATCACTCTGTTATTGACTTCTGCTAAGATTGGAGCAATTTCTTTTGTTAATTCTGATTTCTCTTGTGCTGAAAGATTATTATTAGCTTTCTTTAAAATTGTATTTAATTGATAATCAAGCAAAAGTGGAGCTTCATCAATACATTTTTGATAAGCTTCAGCACCGTTTTCCTTAATAAATTCATCAGGATCTTTGTTAGAACCTGTTGTTACAACTCTTATTTCACAGGCAAATTCATCTTTTAAATTTGCTTTACCAAAACTTGTATCAAACTGCTTAATATCTCCTAAAGATGAAAATTCATCTTTAATAAGTTGTGCGTTACGTTTTGTAGCCTTTTGTCCTGCTTCATCAGCATCATAAGCAAGATAAATTCTCTTTTTATTCATATATCTGTTCAAAATTTTAACATGTTGCTCTGTCAAAGATGTTCCGCAGGAAGCAACAGCATTTCTGACCCCGTTTGCATGGGCTGTTATTACATCAAAATAACCTTCCATGATAAGAACGGCATCTTTTTCTCTTATGAAATCTTTTGCCTGATAAAG
>JAKSUS010000065.1 GCA_024408745.1 Candidatus Gastranaerophilales bacterium
TAATGATTTCTGTTAACACCAACATAACCTCGCTGGTTGTTCAAAACCATTTTACGCTTGCGAATAATTGTATACAGACTTCGCTTGAACGTCTTTCTACGGGTTTTAAAATCAACCGTGCTGCGGATGATGCGGCGAACCTTTCCGTTTCTAAAAATATGGAATGTCAAATTTCGGGTTCAAAAGTTGCTCTTGATAACGCTCAACAGGCAATAAATCTTGTTCAAACTGCAGATAGTGCAATGGGTGAAATGCAGGATATTGCGCAACGTATCAGGGAATTAGCACTCCAATCTGCTAACGGCACTTATTCCGATAAAGAAAGAGCAATGATTCAGCAGGAAGTTTCTTCCCTTGTTGATGAGATTTATAAACAGAGAAATAACGCAAAGTTTAATGAGATATATATATTCGGTGAACAGGAATTACCGCCCTCACATTCAGAGATGCTGAATCAAGTTCAGCATGACGTAAGTGGGGCAAACGGAACACCATCAGTGTCAAACGAAAACGTGCCTGTAAGCAATAATGGAACGCCGACCGTGTCGGCACGTCATCCTGAACTTGTTTCAGGATCTCAAACACCCGAAGGCGTTAATGCAGAGCCGACCGTGTCGGCTTTTGACCCGACGCACATCTACAAAACCGATGCAGAGGCGATAGCAGCAGGGTATAGCGCCGACCACCTTATCCATAACGAACAAGAGTTACAAAATATTATTAATACTCAGAAGAAACATCATACTGATAGATATGCAGACTTTGACTACCTCGAAGGTAAGTATTGCCTGATGGGGGATATAGATTTCTCTAAAATATCAGGTTGGGGTAATATGGCTTTAGGCGCTTTTGATGAGGATAAGTGGCGTACTGTTGCAACGGGTGATTTTAACGGTAACGGTTATACTATTTCTAATCTTACCATTAATGATTCTGTTAATTCCGATGCTCACGGGTTATTTTATCAGGTTACCGGTTCTGTTGAAAATCTTAATATAGAAAATGTTAATATTGTTAGTAATAAAGATTATATAGGTGCGTTGGCAGGAAATATGTATGATAGTTCTTCTACCATTACTAACTGCTCAGCCTCAGGAAGTGTTACGGGAAATAATTACACAGGCGGGCTCGTTGGGTATTCGGATGGTTCTATCACAAACTCATCAGCCTCAGGAAGTGTTACGGGCGGAAATTATTTCACATATTTCACAGGCGGGCTCGTTGGGGGTGCGAGTGGTTCTATCACAAACTCATCAGCCTCAGGAAGTGTTACGGGAAATTCTTCCACAGGCGGGCTCGTTGGGTATGCATATGGTGGAAAAATTGATAAAAGTTATGCAACAGGTATCGTAAAAGGTACTGATCAAGTTGGAGGATTAGTAGGTTGTAATGGTAATACTGGTGCTGAAATAAAAGGATCTGAAATAATTAACTGTTATTCACTATCTGAAGTTATTGGCAATAATGATACGGGTGGTGTAATAGGTATAAATTATGGTGGTAAAATTGAAAAAACTTATGCAAATGGAGCTTTAACCGCCTCAGGAAATAATATTGGAAGTTTCGTAGGAAATAATGCATATAATAGTGATACGGGTATAGGTGTAATAAGTAATTGTTATTCAAATAATACAATTAACTTCTATGGAAAAAATGACAATGATAGAGGTTGTATTATTGAAGATTGTCATTCCATAAATTCACAAGACGGTGTAACAGGGCATGAACCTGAATGGTTTGAAAATGGGGAAAATCTAACATTCTTAGGTGATAAATTTAATACAAATGTTATCCCACCTGATTTAGTTGATAACCCTCGACCAGTTCCACCACCACCACCTCCTCCTCCGACAGGCGAAGGCATACAGTTCCAAATCGGAGCAAACAGTGGTGAAGAAAATACGCTCAAAATCGATACAAGTTTTAGTCTGAACGGGTTTGATGCAGACGTAACAACACGCGAAAAAGCAAACGAAACAATCGACAAAGTTGATGCGCTAATAAGCGAATTTTCAATAAGACGCTCAGGCTACGGCGCCGTCCAAAACAGATTAGAAAGTGTAATGGATTCTCTGACAACAAAGACGAACAATTTAAGTGCATCACATTCAACGATAGTTGACACGGACTTTGCGGCAGAGAGCGCAAACTTAGTCAAAGCGCAAATCTTACAGAACGCCACGGCCGCTCTCCTCGCCCAAGCCAACAGCGCACCGAGCATAGCGTTGAGGTTGCTTGAATAAGGCAGTAAGAGTAGGCGGAGCCGTACCCGCAGGCAATAACGGAAAAACCGACCGTGTCGGCAAAAAATTGCACCCTACAAAAACTTAAACTCTGCTTTTCAATAAAGAAATACGCCTTTGAATAGTTGTTTTTAATGATTCATTATCCGTTATGGAAACAAACTTGTTATATTGATTAATTGCTTCGCCATAGTTTTTTTCTTTTTCGGCAATAATTCCCAAACCGTAATATGCCATCGCAAACTTACTGTCCAAACTTATTATTTTATTATATGCTGCTTTTGCTTCCGCAACTTTATTCATATCATATAAAGTAACCGCTTTATTATGAAGTGCTGACAAGCTATTTGCATCATATTTCAAGGCCGAATTATAACAAGCTAGCGCTTTATCGTTTTCCAAATCGTCTTTATACATATTACCCAATTTAATATTGGCATTTATTAGAGTGTTATCAGTTTCAACTGCGGTTTTGTAAGATTTGAAAGCTTCATCATGCATATTTAATTTTGTGTAAACATCTCCTAAACCCTCATGTGCTCTTGCGTTTTTAGAATTAATTTCCAACGCTTTTTTATAAGCGCTGATTGCTTCTTCGGTTTTGTTTAAAGCAAGCAACGAATTACCGTAAGCAACAAAATCTGTATCATTTTTTGCATTAAAAGAAATTGATTTTTCATATAATTCAAGACTCTTTTGATGATTACCGGTTTTTTGATAACAATAAGCAAGTCCCGAATAAGCAGCGGTATTTTTGGAATTATAAGTTAATGCTTTTTCGTAATTGTTAATTGCCGAGTTATATTCGTTTTTATCTAATAAAGAATCTGCATAATTTGTATAACACGTTGCAAGTTCTTTTTTTGTTTCCGCAGTATTCTTTAACTCTAAAGATTTCTCAAACGAACTTATTGCCTGCGCATATTTTTTCTCATTTGTATAAGATAAACCTGCGTTGAACAATACATCAGCATTATTCTCTGTTTTGCCGATAATTTTGTCATAGATATCATTAGCCGCTTTGTAATTTTTATTTAATTGATAAGCCGTAGCTAATTGTAATTTTATATCAGTATCATCAGGTTTGATTTTTAAAGCTTTTTGTAAATTAGCAATAGCTAAATCATAATTGCCTTTTTTCTGTTGAATTAAACCTAAGTTATAATAAGCGGTTTCACTATTTGGATATTTTTCAAGATATTTATTGTATTGAATAATAGCTTCGTCAACTTTACCATCATCATTAAGAAGTTTTGCATAATCAAGTCTCAAATGTTCAAAATCATCACCTAATACAAATGCTCTTTCTAAACATGCCAAAGCTGATTTTTTATTCTGCGGAGTAACATTCATATACGCAATTCCTAAATTTGCATACGCATCAGCATTATTCGGATTTAATTTTATTTCCTGCTTATAACCTTCTATCGCATTTTTATAATCGCCTTTTTTTAGCAAAGCAAAAGCAAAAAGATTATAATCCGTAAAAGCTTTCGGGTTTTTCTTAAATAGAATTTTGTATTCCTCAACTGCATTTACATAATCTTCTTTTGTGAAATACAAATTCGCTAAATTTTTATGCGCTTCCACATAATCGGGATATATCTGCAAAAACTCTTTATAATAAGTTATCGCATCATCTTTTTTATCAAGCATTAACAAGGCATTGGCAATATTTAATAAGTTATATTTGTAATTCGGTGCAATTTTATAAGATTGCTGATAAGCCTCTAAAGCACCTTTATAATCTCTGTTTTGCATTAAAATATTACCGATACTCACATAAGTAAAGGCATCATCCGGTTTTAACGAAGCAGCTTTCTTATAAGTTTCAACAGCCTTTTTCCAATCCCTTAAATCATTATAAATTCCTGCAAGTTTAACATATAACATTGCATCGTTCGGCGAAGAACTTATTGCTTTATTGAGTTCTTCAATAGCTTTATCAAATTGTTTGGTAGTTAAATAATAATTTGCACTTAAATAATATTGATAAGCAGCCGGAGTCATTGCCTGAACGCCTCCTGACAATAACAACATTGATATTATTAGTGCTAATGCTGATTTTTTTAACATAATATTATTTCAACAACTATTCCTGATAATATTATCGCTTTAAAAATACAGGCGGTCAAGTCATGGTCTGTTACTCATTCCTAAAAGAAAAAGAACCAAAAGAAAATTTTGGCTCTTTTTTCATAATTATTATTAAAAATTAAAGTGCTTTGTTAATTCTGTGCAAAACTCTGTCTTTTCCTAAAATAGTAAATACAGCAGAAAGTTCAGAACCTCTTAATCTTCCTGTTAAAGCTGCTCTGATTATCCACATAACAGTTTTCGGTTTAACATTTTCAAATGATTTTCTGAATGCCATTAATTTTTCAACCAAACCGTCATGATCAGAGAAATCAAAAGAATTAACCAAATCTATTGATTTTGTTAGAACTTCTTTTGCTTCAGGTAAATTAAGAATATCCTGCGCTTCAACATTATAAGTAACATCTTCGCCAAAATAATATTCAACCGCGTCTGTAATTTCACTTAAAACCGTAATCGGTTCTTTTACTGATGCAACGATTTCTTCAAGTTTTTCCTGAGAATATTCAGAAGTATCATATTTTTCCATATACTTCATAGCACGTCTTGTTAATTCCGAATTATCCATACTTCTAATATATTGACCGTTCATCCAGTTTAATTTATCAAATTCAAAAACTGAGTTACTTGGAGAAATACTTTCTAATGAAAAATCACTTATAATATTTTCGAGTTTTTTAATTTCAACACTGTCTGAAGGTGTCCAACCCAACAAAGCAACGAAATTAACAAACGCTTCAGGTAAATAACCCTGCTCAATAAAATCACTTACTGCCGTTGCACCATGTCTTTTTGAAAGTTTAGTTCTGTCCGGCGCTAAAATCATACCGACGTGAGCAAATTCCGGAACCTTTGCACCTAATGCTTCATAAATTGCAATTTGTTTAGGGGTATTTGAAATATGGTCTTCACCTCTGATGATGTGAGTCATTGCCATTTGCATATCGTCAATAACAACCGCAAAGTTATAAGTAGGAGTTCCGTTTGATTTCATAATAACGAAATCACCCATTAAACTTGTATCAAATTCAAGGTCGCCCTTAATAACATCATGGAATTTCATAATTTTTGAAGGCATTTTAAATCTGATAGCAGGTTTTCTTCCTTCTCTTTTGAATTTTGCTTTATCTTCTTCGCTTAAATCTCTGCATCTTCCGGAATAAATATGAGGTCTTTTTTCGTTAATGCAGGTTTGTTTTTCTTCTTCAAGTTCATCCTGCGTACAATAACATTCGTACGCAAAACCTTTATCCATAAGTTCTTTTGCATATTTTTGATAAACATCGAATTTTTCTGATTGTGTATAAGGAGCGTAAGGACCGCCAACGTCAGGACCTTCGTCCCAATTTAATCCCATAGCTTTTAATGAATCAAAAATATTTTTAATATATGCTTCGCTTGAACGCTCTTTATCAGTATCTTCAACTCTTAAAATAAATTTTCCGCCTGTTTTTTTAGCGAATAAATAATTAAATAATGCAGTTCTTGCAGTACCTACGTGCAAATTTCCGCTTGGACTCGGAGCAATTCTGACTCTGACTTCTCCCATTGTTTTCGCCTTTCTATATTTAGTTAATTACAAAATTATACTATCACAAAAATAATTACAAGATATCAAACGATTTTATGAATTTGATAAAATATCTTTAATATCTTCATAAGTGAGAGTCTTGCCGATTTCTCTGTCAACGGAAATAACCGCATCAACTAAATCACGTTTTTTACCTTTGAGTTTTTGGATTTTTTCTTCAACAGAGTTTTTCGTAATAAGTCTGTATACCATAACGTTTTTAGTTTGTCCGATACGATAAGCTCTGTCTGTTGCCTGATCTTCAACTGCGGGGTTCCACCACGGGTCATAATGGATAACATAATCCGCACCCGTTAAGTTCAAACCTGTTCCGCCGGCTTTTAAACTCAATAAGAATACCTGAACGCTCTCATCATTATTAAAGTGTTCAATGCGTTCCTGTCTGTCTTTTGCTGCACCTGTAAGATATTCGTACTTAATGCCTGCTCTTTCAAAGTAATCTTTAATAATATCAAGCATTTGAACAAATTGGCTGAATAAAAGAACTCTGTGTCCTTCTTTTGTTATTGATTCCAACATTTCTTTCAAATGTTCAAATTTACCTGAATTTACTTCTTTTTGAATAAGTTTCGGGTGACAACAAATTTGTCTTGGTCTCAATAATGCTGCGAAAATTGACATCTTGCTGTTCTTCATACCTTTATCCTGAATTTCTCTCAACAAGGTTTCTCTTGTATCATCCAAAATTTGTTGATATAGTTCTTCTTGTTCTTCAGTCATAGAGCAGAATGCAACGTTTTCAATCTTAGCAGGTAGGTCTTTTGCAACATCACGTTTCATACGGCGTAAAATGAACGGATAAATTTGTTTCTTCAATCTGTTTTCAACTGTTGTATCACCTTTTTCAGAAATAGGCACA
>JAKSUS010000066.1 GCA_024408745.1 Candidatus Gastranaerophilales bacterium
TTGGGTCAAGACCCAACCTACTTGTATTTTATTAATTTTGTAACCATAACCCAATTTAAAACATTAATTTTTTATTAAAAAAAATAGCTATTCTAAAAATCTGTTATAAAGTAAAATAGAAAAGTAGAATATAAACTGAAAAATGTTTATCAGGAAAAGGAGAAAGAAACATGGCTGAAACTAAAATCAGACCGCTTGCAGACAAGCTATTAATTAAAATTATTGATGACACTCAACAATCTCAAGGCGGAATTTTTATTCCCGACAGCGCAAAAGAAAAACCGCAAAAAGGTGAAGTAATTGCTGCAGGTCCGGGTGCGTTAAATAAAGAAGGCAAAAGAGAAGAAATGGAAGTTAAAGTCGGTGATACAGTTCTTTTTGCTAAATATGCGGGAACTGATGTTAAATTCGACAGACAAGAATTGAAAATCTTAAGCGAAAAAGACATTTTAGCAGTAATTGAATAGTTTTAAAGGAGAGATATAAAAATGGCTAAAAAAATTATATTTTCACAAGATGCCAGAGAAGGCTTATTTAAAGGCATTGATGCTGTTGCTGATGCCGTTAAAGTTACATTAGGACCAAAAGGCCGTAACGTTATATTAGAAAAGAAATTCGGTGCACCTCAAATCGTTAATGATGGTGTTACTATTGCAAAAGAAATCGAATTAAAAGACCCTCTTGAAAATGCAGGTGCTCAATTAATTAAAGAAGTTTCTTCTAAAACAAATGATGTTGCAGGTGACGGTACTACAACCGCTTCAGTTTTGGCTCAATCAATCGTTAAAGAAGGTTTGAGAAACGTAATTGCAGGCGCTAACCCAATCGAAATCAAAAAAGGTATTGATAAAGCAGTTGAAATCGTTGTTGAAGAAGTTAAAGCAATGTCTAAACCGGTTGAATCAAAAGATGCTATTTCTCAAGTTGCTACAATTTCAGCAGGTAACGATAACTACATTGGCGGTTTAATTGCCGATGCTATGGAAAAAGTCGGTAAAGACGGCGTTATCACAGTTGAAGAAGCAAAAACTTTAGGAACAAACTTAAAAGTTGTTGAAGGTATGCAATTTGACAAAGGTTACATTTCACCTTACTTCGTAACTGATGCAGAAAGAATGGAAGCAGTTTTGGAAGATCCGTTCGTACTTTGCGTTAATAAAAAAATCAACCTTATCTCTGAATTAGTTCCTGTTTTGGAACAAGTAGCAAGAGAAGGCAGAAGTTTATTAATCGTTGCTGAAGATGTTGAAGGTGAAGCATTGGCAACATTAGTTGTTAATACTATGAGAAAAGTATTAAGAGCAGTTGCAGTAAAAGCACCGGGATTTGGCGACAGAAGAAAAGCAATGCTTGAAGATATCGCAATTCTTACAGGCGGTCAAATGTTTACCGAAGAATTAGGTATCAAACTTGAAAACGTTACTTCTCAAATGATGGGTAAAGCAAAACGTGTTTCAGTTACAAAAGACAACACAACAATTGTTGTTGGTGATGATACAAAAGCAGAAGTTGCCGAAAGAGTTAAACAAATCAAACGTCAAATTGAACAATCTGACAGCGATTATGATAAAGAAAAACTTCAGGAAAGATTAGCAAAACTTTCAGGCGGTGTTGCAGTTATCGAAGTTGGTGCTGCTACAGAAACAGAATTGAAAGACAGAAAATTAAGAATTGAAGATGCTTTAAATGCTACTCGTGCTGCTATTGAAGAAGGTATCGTTCCCGGTGGCGGAGTTGCTCTTGTTAAAGCAGCAGCAGTTCTTTCTAAGAAATTAATGACTTGCGACTGTCCTGATTGCACTCCTGATACAAAAACAGGTGCTGAAATTCTTTTAAGAGCATTATATTCACCATTAAGACAAATCGCAACAAACGCAGGAACTAAAGGTGATGTAATCGTTGAAGAAGTTAAGAAAAGTGCAGACAATAAAGGCTTTGATGCATTAAACGGTAAATTCGTTGATATGTTTGAAGCAGGTATTGTTGACCCTGCAAAAGTTACAAGAAGTGCATTGCAAAACGCAGCTTCAATTGCTTCAATGTTATTAACAACAGAAGCAGCAATTGTTGATATTCCGGAAGAAAAACCGGCTATGCCTGATATGAGCGGTATGGGTGGTATGGGCGGAATGATGTAATTCATTTCTTAAATAACACTTTTAAAAAAGCCTCTTTGTATAAAGAGGCTTTTTTATTATTAATTTATTATTTTTTAAACTGCTAATGCCAAATACTTTTCTAAATCTTCAACCGTTGAAATTCCGCCGAATTGGACATCTGTTAAAGTTTTCTTAACCATGCCCGTTAAAATTTTGCTCGGTCCTATTTCAATAAAATTATCAACACCTTGCTCTTTTAAATAATTCAAGGTTTGAACCCAGTGAACTGAAGAATAAATTTGTTTTGGCATTTTTTCTCTGAAATCTTCTTTTTTAATTGTCGGTTCTGCATCAACATTAGTAATAACAGGAATTTTTGCATCTGATAAATTAGTTTTATCGACTGTAAGTTTAAATTCTTCACTTGCGTCTTTCATCATTTTACTGTGAAAAGCACCGCTAACTGCTAACAAAATTGCCTTTTTTGCACCGTATTGAAGTGCAAGTTCATTTGCCTTTAAAATAGCTTCATCTTCTCCTGTAATAACTGTTTGCACAGGTGTATTATAATTTGCAATATCGACATAACCGATTTTGCCAGCTTCTGCTATGACTTTTGATAAGTTCTCATCACTTATACCTATAATTGCACTCATTTTACCTGTATTTACTTTATTCATTGCAGCGGCTCTTGCATTTATCAAAGTTATTGCACTTTCTAAATCTACAACACCTGCTTCATATAAAGCGGCATATTCGCCTAAACTGTGTCCTGCAACGAAATTAACATTAATATTTAATTCTGATTTAACTGCTTCTAATATGGCAATTTCTGTTGCTAA
The DNA here is from genome assembly GCA_024408745.1 of Candidatus Gastranaerophilales bacterium. Taxonomy (GTDB): domain Bacteria; phylum Cyanobacteriota; class Vampirovibrionia; order Gastranaerophilales; family JAILCC01; genus JAILCC01. The sequence continues at coordinate 2,942 of JAKSUS010000066.1, forward strand.
TATGCAAGGTTGAGAATTAATTGTTTGTTTTAAATCCTCTTCACTACCGTTAAAACATAATTCTGAAATATTTTTAGAGAGAACATTATTAAATGTTTCAAAAACTTTTTTTGAAACTTCATATTTTTCATAAAAATCTTTTCCCATGCCTGAAACTTGAGAACCTTGTCCTGTAAATATCAGAGCAGTTTTTGTCATATCAAATTCTCCCCAAATCAATTAATCGTTAGCTTTCATGCTTTCGTTATACATTTCTACGATTTTAGTATTTACATCTTTTTCAACTGCTTCTTTTGCAACTCTTATTGCGTTTTTAACTGCATAAGCTTTGCTGCTGCCATGAGCAATTACGCTAACACCCTTAACTCCTAAAAGTAATGCACCGCCGATTTTTTCGTAATCAATTCTTTTTTTGAAACCTGCAAATACTGATTTTGCAAGTAATCCTATCAACATATTAACAAAAGATGACTTGAACTGCTCTTTTAAAAGTTTAGTAACCATTTTGAAAGCACCTTCTGCTGTTTTTAAAATAACATTACCGACAAAACCGTCACAAATAATAACATGAACATCGCCTGTAAAAGTATCACGACCTTCAACATTACCGATAAAATTCAACTGTTCTTTTTTTGTTGTTAAAAGATTATAGGTTGCTTTGGCAAGTTCGTTTCCTTTACCTTCTTCTTCGCCGATATTCATTAAACCTAATCTCGGATTATCGTAGCCTAAAATTAATTGAGCAAAAATTTTGCCCATAATTGCAAATTCAAGTAACATTTCCGCATCACAATCGGAATTTGCACCACCGTCAAGCAGGGCTATTGGGTTTTTAGCAGTGGGCATAGTACAACAGATTACAGGTCTTTTAATTCCCGGTAATCTGCCTAAACCAAATAAACTTGCTGCCATAGCGGCACCTGTAGAGCCTGCGGCAACTAAACCTTGAGATTCGCCTTTGGCAACCGATTCAACGGTTAAAACAATTGATGCTTTTTTCTTTGCTCTTAGAGCTTTAGCAGGTGCTTCGCCCATTTCTATAACTTCGTCGGTATGTGTTATACCTATATCCAACCCTGCTGTGTCATACTTTGCAAGTTCTTCTTTTATTTGAACTTCATTTCCGACAAGTTGAATTGCTATGTTATATTCTTTTGCCGCTTCTACTGCGCCTTTTACTATCTCTAACGGGGCGTAATCGCCGCCCATTGCATCTACTGCTATTCTAATCGGCATAATCCCTCTCTTATGTGCAATTTTATTGCTTATTTAATTATTCTTCGTCTTGTTCAACAACAGCAACTTCTTTTTTGCTTGCTTTTTTATCTTTATCGTAATAACCGCATGCTTCACAAACTGTATGTGCTAATTTTGTTGCACCACATTGTTTACAAGTTGTTGTAGTAGGTAATGTTGCTTTCCAGTTTGCACGTCTTTTTGCTTGTGCTGAAGCGCCTGTTCTTTTCTTTGGTACTGCCATAATGTTTTCACCTCTTTAATTATTATTGTCTTTATTATTCATCTTTAGCGAAATTTCAATTGTTTGAATATTTTCATCCGCTTTTATATAATTTTTCAGTTCCTCTAAGCCTTCACAATTTTCATCACATAATGCCTGAGCAGGAACATTTATTATTATACTTTGGTAAATTAAATCTCTCAAGTCTATTTCGTCAGAATTATTTAATTCTTCCGCAAAATCAGCTGCTTTCATTTGGTGTTCTTTAGATTTGACGGGGCTATACGACCCTTTGAAAAATTTTTCATCAATGTTTACATTTAATACTTCTTCAAACTTTTTTAGGCATCTTGAACATTCAAGTTCAATATTTACATCTAAATCACCTTTGATAAAAACAAAATTTCCCGTCATTTTGACATTAAGCATGCCGGTTGCATGTGCATTCAATTCTTCAAAATCTTCGTCAATTTCGATATCAATAGGATTATTGGGTTCTAACTCTGTTATATCTAAAATCATTAATTAAATTCCTTTTTAATAAATTTGAGTTATTAAAAATTATAAAACAAGCGTATTTCTTATGCAAATAATTGGTTCGATTTTATTTTAGTAAATATTTATTAATTTTTAAAATTATTTTTGCAAATTTTGTTATTTTTTCGTTATGATAAATAAGTAAAGAGCATGGAGAGGTTGAATCTTGTATAACGTAATAATTATTGGTGCAGGACCTGCCGGCATATTTTCGGCATTGGAATTGGTTAAATTAAAAAAAGATTATAAGATTTTAATAATAGAAAAAGGGCCTAAAATTGAGGATAGAAAGTGTTTCATAAGAGAAGGCGCAAAGTCTTGTCCGGGTTGTAAAAAATGCGGTTTGCTTTGCGGTTGGGGTGGCGCAGGTGCGTTCTCTGACGGTAAACTTACTCTTACTCCTGACGTTGGCGGACACTTAGACGATTATATGCCGCGTGAAGATGTTGAAAAACTTATTAAATATACTGATGATATTTATCTTGAGTATGGTGCAACCGATGTTATTTACGGTTTAAATAATAAAGATGTTGAAGAAATTGCAAGAAAAGCAACTTTAGCCGAATTAAAATTAATCTATTCGCCGGTAAGACATTTAGGAACTGAAAGAAGCTTAAATGTTTTAAAAAGCATGCAAGATTATTTGATGCAAAAAGTTGATATAATTAATGATGAACAAGCACAAACTCTTATAGTTAAAGACGGTGTTGTTAAAGGTGTTGAAACTGATAAAGGGCACATTTTTGAAGCGGAACATGTTATTGTTGCGCCGGGTAGAGAAGGAGCTGACTGGTTAAGCGAAGAATTCAAAAAATTAAAAATTAACTTAGTAAGTAATGCAGTTGATGTTGGTGTCAGAGTTGAGCTTCCTGCTCCGGTTATGGAAGATTTAACTTCTAAATTATACGAATCAAAACTTGTATACTATGCGCCGACTTTTAAGGATATGGTCAGAACATTCTGTATGAATCCTTATGGTGAAGTTGTTTGTGAAAACTATAACGGAATTTCAACTGTTAACGGTCACAGTTACGGTAATGCGGATAAACGTACTCCAAATACAAACTTTGCACTTTTGGTTAGTAAAGTATTTACAGAACCGTTTAATGAACCTATCCAATACGGGCAACATATTGCAAGACTTGCAAATATGTTAGCAGGTGGGGTTTTGGTTCAAAGATTCGGTGATTTATTAGATGGGCGTCGTTCAACGGTTGCAAAAATTAATAACAGTATAATTGAGCCGACTTTAAAATCAGCAACTCCGGGTGACTTGAGTTTGGTATTACCTCACAGACACTTAACAAGTATTACCGAAATGCTTTATGCATTAGATAAAATTGCTCCCGGTGTTGCTTCAAGATATACGCTTCTCTATGGTGTTGAAGTTAAATTTTACAGTTCAAGAGTTCCTTTGGATAATAATCTTGAAACAATCGGCATCAAAAATCTCTATGCAATCGGTGATGGCGCAGGTGTAACAAGAGGTTTATTGCAGGCATCTGCTTCAGGCGTTCATGTTGCAAGAGCAATAGCAAAAAAATAATAAAAATCAAGTTATATGCAAAAAACAATATATACGATATGACATTATCAGACATATTGTTTAAAAAACAAATGTAAAATTTTTGTAACATTTGCGTTTTTTAGTGTACAAAAATGCCATGCCAATGGTATCCTTCATGGTGTATCAAACAATCCCCAAATCTCCTCCCAAGATTATGTG
>JAKSUS010000067.1 GCA_024408745.1 Candidatus Gastranaerophilales bacterium
ATTAGGTACTCAACAAGTTCCCCCGGGAATTATCATTATCGGTTTATCAATAATTATGACATTATATACAATGTCGCCTGTTTTTACAAAAATGTATGAGGCGGGAAGTGTTCCCTATCAAAAAACAGGGGATATTATGCTTACGATGAAAGAAGGCTCGGAACCTTTAAAAGAATTTATGATGAAGCAGACGGAGCAAAAGGATTTAGCCTTTTTTATAGAATTAGCAAAGCGTCCTCAACCTAAGACCCCTGCTGATGTAAGTATTTTTGATGTTGCTCCTGCTTATATGGTTAGTGAATTAAAAAAATCTTTTGAAATCGGTTTTATTATATTTGTTCCGTTTGTAATTTTAGACCTTGTTGTTGCAAACATCTTGCTTGCTTTAGGTATGATGATGTTATCACCGACAATTATTTCTCTGCCGTTTAAGTTGCTTATATTTATTGCGGTTGATGGTTGGGGCATGGTCGTTAGCGGTCTGATACAAAGTTTTAATTGATGAGGTAAAGACTTATGGAATTAATGATGGAACACTTGGCAAACGGTTTTTTGGTGATGTTGTTAATAACAATGCCACTTGTTTTAACTGCGGCTTCAATCGGTCTTGTTGTCGGTATTTTGCAGGCTGTTACCTCAGTTCAGGAGCAAACAATCGCTGCTGCACCTAAAATTTTAATGGTATTTTTGATGATTATAATTTTAGGCGGATTCTTTACAAAAAAACTTACCGATTTAATGCAAGAATCAGGACATTTGGCTTTTGAAATTATCCCAAGACAAGGCGAATTTGTGCTTTCTGATGATGTCGTTTTGGGTAAAGACGGAAAATATTATCCCAAAAGTGAAGAAAGCGATATTGATAAGTTTATGAAGAACCCCGGAAAACCTCCGTATAGCGAATTTCAACAAAAACCTGTTTTGAAAAAGACTTCACCGGATTCTCAATCACGTCCTAACTTAATGGAATCAAATAAAATTATGGAGAATAGAAGATAATGTTTAAAAGAATTTCTCTTTTAAGTTTATTTGCGTTTTTTATTTTCTGTTTTCATGTTTCGGCTTCGGAATTGAGATTACAGGAAGGAAAAACTTATATTTTAACCTTTGATGAAGAAATTTTAAATTATAATACTGACGAAAAAAATTTATATGCGGAAATTTTGCATACAATTTTTGATGATAAAACACAAATGATTATATCTTTAAAAAATAATCAAGATACGATTTTACAGGTAAAAACCGAAAATAATTATTATAATTATAATGTAAAACCATCTGATTTTTCATCTAAAAATTTAATTGAAATAGATTATCCGTCAATGGAAAACCTCGATGTTGATATTTATACAGGGGAAAAAGATTAATGGAACAGTTTTTAGCGGTTTTTAAATATTTTCCTCAATTTGATGCAGGTTTAACGGCAGGATTAATGATATTTGCAAGGTTTTTGGCATTTTCAAAGTTTGCTCCCGTTTTAGGAAGATCTGAAGTTAATGCGACAATTCGTATCGGTTTTTCATTAATGATGACAATAATCATGTTTAACATTATTCATGTTGAACCAATGCCAGCTAATTTTCCGTTTATGCTCGGAATATTTATAAACGTAATTTTGGGTGCATTCACAGGCTTTGTTGCAAATGCAATATTTACGGCAATTGCAGCTGGCGGTGATATGATAAATATGCAAATGGGTTTATCATCAGCAATGATGTTTGACCAAAGTACAAAATCACAAAGTTCTTTGCTATCAGCATTTTTCAACCTTTTAGCAGCGGTTATTTACATTAATATCGGCGGAATTTACTGGTTAATCAGGGCTTTTGAAAAATCATTTTCATTATGCGGAGTTTTTATAACTTCATTTGATATGAATTTAATCGCTTCCCCCGAATACTTAATGATGTTGACTGCAAACGTTTTATATGTAGGTCTGCAAATTGCTTCACCGATTTTGCTTGCATCACTCGGGCAGGACATCATATTGGGTATCATTTCAAGAACAGCACCACAGGTAAACGTTTTCCAATTAAGTTTCCTTTTTAAACCCGGATTAGGTGCATTGATTTTGATTTTTATATTGCCAATGCTCATGAATACTATTGATGATTATTTTATGGAATTTCAAGGCATTATTAATTAATTTTTAATGCTCCTGATAGTATTAATTATAAGAACAATATAGTCTAACATGTGTTTGAACTTGGACAGAATACATTATAGTTCATTTCTTATAAACCATAACAAATACTTTTATGTTAAACTTAAATAAACTATAATAACTTCAAAAAGGTGTTATTTTGAAAAATTTTTTAAAAATTATATTTATATTTGTTTGTATATTCGGGCTTTCCTGCAATGCTTTTGCAAGAGTTGATATAAAAGGAGCAAAGAAAATGACTTTAGAAGAAATAAGAAAACAAGACAGAGTTATAGATTATTTTTTACAGTTGGCTGAAATTCCTTCGCCAAGTTTAAAAGAAGAAAACGTTGCTAATAAAATTATTGAAATTTTTAATAAAAAAGGAATTGAAGCAAAAAAAGATAATTACGGGAATGTCATTGCAAGATTAGAAGCAAATAATTCAAATAAAAATCCTGTAATGCTGAGCTCTCACATGGACGTTGTCGGAAGTGATGATAAGGTTAATATAAGAATTTCTTCTGACGGAAAGTACATTGAAACAGATAAAACAAGAAGTTTGGGCTCTGATGATAAAGCAGGCGGAGCAGTAATTTTAGATATTTTGATTTATTTAAAAGAACATCCTGAAATTTCTCACCCGATGATTGAAGCAGTTTTCACAAGAGATGAAGAATTAAATATGACAGGTATTCATAACCTTGATACTTCAAAAATTACTTCACAAAATGTTTTAATTTTAGATGGTGCTTATCTTGGCGAATGTGATGTTGCAGGTGCAAGTTTTACCAATTTAACAGTAAGTGTAACGGAAGGTAAAAGCGGACATTCAGGCAACGATATTAATGATGAAACAAGAATTAACGCAAATAAAGTTTTAGGTGAAATTATTAACGTAATTCCGCAGGGTGTTTACAAGAAAAACGATTTAGGTGTTGTTACTTCGATAAATTCAGGCGCAATAATCGGCGGAAGTGCAGGATTATATTTATTAAGCAATAAAAAAGATTTACAAATTACAGACCAAAACGAAATTATGAATGAAATTGCAAATAAATCTTTCAGAAACATCATCTCTGCAAACGCTTACGCAAGTTATTCTATAAGAAGTTCCGAACCCGATAACGAAGAGCAATTAAAACAAGAAATCTCTAAAAACATTGATATTATTGCAAAAAAATATGATGGTTTAATTAAAGTCGATTATAAATTTGTAAATCATATGCCACCTTTTGTAAAAGATGCGGATGAAGAATTTTTAAATCAGGTTATTGATGCAGCGAAGAAAAACGGGTTAAATTCAACTCCCGCTTCATTCCATGCCGGCGCAGAAACTCATATTTTGCAAAATAAAAAAGTGAATAAAGACGGTAAAAAGTTTAAACCAATGCTTTTGGGTGTTGCAAATATTTTAAATATGCATTCTGCTGATGAAATGGTAGATTATAAAAGTTTAATACAAGGCAGAAATTGGGTTAGAGATATAATTTTAGCCGAATAATTATTTAATTATATAAAGGATTAAGTATGGAAGGAAAGAGAGAAAATAAAGACAACACAAATTATGTTTTTAAATTATTATATGCAATAGGAATAATTTTAATTGTTGCAGGACATTGTCAGGGCGGTGGGTTTTCTCTTTTTTATGAATTTTTCCCTATGTGTGCTTTTCATCTTGGTTTATTTATGTTTGCTTCAGGATATTTTTATAAATGTGAATACGAAAATAATGTAAAACAATATATTTTGAAAAAAATAAAACGTTTAATAATACCTTTATATTTATGGAATATTTTTTATGCTTTCGTTATTTATTGCCTTCATTCACATGGATTTTTCCTCAAAAAAGCCGTTACTTTAAATGCAATTTTTATAGAACCGATATTAAACGGACATCAATTCATGTTGAATTTAGGCGGTTGGTTTATTATACCTTTATTTAGCATACATATTTTAAATATTTTAATAAGAAAAATATTTAAAATTTATAATATAAAAATTAATGAATTTATATTTTTTGCAATAAGTTTAGGCTTAGGTTGTTTGGGTGTATCTCTTGCACATGCAGGTTATAATCATGACTGGTTTTTATTTTTAGACAGAATTTTATATTTTATTCCGTTTTATGGTTTGGGAATTTTGTATAAAAAATACGAACAATATGATAAAGTAAACAATTTAATTTATTTTTCCGTAATTTTGGCAATAGCCTTGTATTATATATATGATAAAGGCGGAATGCCGTTTTTTGTTCCCGCATGGTGCAATAATTTTACTGCTAATCCTATATTGCCTTTTATTGTCGGTTTCTTGGGAGTTGCTTTCTGGCTTAGAATTGCAAAAATTCTGGAACCTGCAATCGGGAAAAGTAAAAGTGTTAATGCAATAGCAAATAATACTTATTCAATTATGATAAATCATTTGTCAGGTTTCTTTATATTAAATGCATGTTTTGCCTTTATTTCAAAATATACTGCTCATTTTCAAAATTTCGATATGAATAAATATAAAACTGACGTTTTCTACAATTATTTGCCGGGTGGATTAGACCAAATGCTAATATTATATCTTATTACAGGTATTGTATTCTCTATTATTGTTCAATTTATTCTTGATAAAATATCCGTTAAATTAAAGAAATTACCAAAACCAAATTTTTAGTTACAGAAAAGTAATAAAATTATTTTTTTTGTACGATATTGTATGTTTGCCGATAAATTACCGTATATTAATCACTATAACAAATTATTTTTTGTTTCAATTTAATATAAATATCAGACAGAGAAGGAGTTAGTTTTTATGAAAATTCAGGCTTTATCAAATCAAAATTTCGGAAGAATATATATAGATCCGTCAATGGAAAAACGTTTAGATGCTGCTATTCTTACATCTTCCTACGGGGATTATGAAACTAAAGAGGCTATTACGGATATGTTGAAAATAATACCATCAAAAACAAATGATGTATACGTAAAAGCAGATGGAAGCGTTTTAGCTAAAGGGGAAATTACTGATATGGAATTAAGTCATATGGGAACAAATGACCTTGCGGCAAACTTTTTTATGGCATTAAGAGTTGCGCGACCTGATAAACATATGTCTTTTTTGCGTAATTTTAAAGAAAATTTTTTCCATATAACTGATGTATAGTAATGTAAAACTTTTAATATATTCTTATATTATTTCTTCAAAATAGTTGTATAATTATCTTATTCAATAAAGAGGTTTGTTAAATGAAAGTTTCTGCTATTAATTTTAAAGGTATGTATATAGAAACCAAGAATGATAAAACGGCTCACAAAACCGTGGGAAGTGAACTTAAAGGAGCAAGACCTTTTTTAAAGCAATTAGCAAGAGTTTTACCGGGTGATTTACATGTAAAAGTTTATAACGGTAATGACGGTAATACTCATTTAGATGTGGATTATTTTATTCCAAGTGAAAAAGAATCATACAACCTTGTTAAAACAAATGAGCACTTGTTAAAAGGTAATGGTTTTTGGCTTTTGAGCGATGTCTTTTGCGGATTAGAAAAATATGATGAGAAACTTTTTGAAGATACCGCTAAAAATTTCGTAAAAAACTTTGACAGAATAAAGATTTATCCCGATTAAAAAATAACAGAGAGTTTATTGCACTATGCTACGAGAATTCGTATCATATACAATTATCTTCAAATTAAAGTATTGTTGGAAGATGTAACATTGCCTGAACCATTTTATCAATTTCTTCTCTTGTTTTATTTAATGATTCCTCATTATCAAAATATTCTTCTGTTTCTTTTATTAACTCTCTGGTTGTAACTATTTTTCCCTGCAGTTCTTTTAATAAGATTTTATTATCTTGTAAATTTCTATAGCGATTAAAGTGAGAGGTCATTTCCTTTAATGCCTCTAAAGGTCCGTCAACATTAGCTGATTTGACTACTATAAGCATCCCGACTAAAGTTTTAACGCTATCCTTTTTTCCATAATCTGAATCGTTAAAAGAAAGTAAAGATTCAATACGTTCTTTTGGCAGATAGCATTTTGTATAAGGAGCCCCGGGAGTATAATCTATATCTCTATAATTGCCTTCATTAATAATTAATTCATCATTCGGATATGATCTGGTTATTTTTTCAAACCATTTTGTAAGATAATTTATTGATTCCGAATACTTTGTTTTATCAGCTTCACTAATATTGAATTTTAATTTTGCACCAAAGTTGGTATAATAATTTGCTATATTAACTTTCATAATATTTCCTTTTTCCTTTTCATATTTATATTAAAATCAAACATAAAAATTTTTGCATTTTAATTTATAAATATTTTGGTGGAAACACTTGTATTTAATTATTGTCAAATATTCGCTTAAATTAACAACACACATAAAATAAGCCAAGATACAGGTTTGCCCCTTTTCCGACTTTTCAAATCAGATATTTAT
>JAKSUS010000068.1 GCA_024408745.1 Candidatus Gastranaerophilales bacterium
GTTCAAATATTCAACATAACTTGCAATACCGCCTTCGTAGTGGAAAAGTTGTTCTGATTTTGTTTTTTCATCATAGAAAATGATTTTTAAACCTTTATTTAAGAAAGCAGTTTCCTGTAATCTTGTTGCAATTACATCTCTGTCATAAACTGTTGTTTCTTTAAAAATTTCAGGATCCGGCCAAAAGTGAGTTTTTGTACCTGTTTTTTCTGTTTCTCTGATTTTTTCAACGCTTGTATTCGGTTCGCCTCTTAAATAAGTTTGTCTGTGAACCCAGCCGTTTCTTGAAACTTCAACGGTCATTTTTTCCGATAGTGCGTTTACAACAGATGCACCAACACCGTGAAGACCGCCTGAAACTTTATAACCGCCATCACCGAATTTTCCGCCTGCGTGAAGAACTGTGTGAACGATTTCAAGTGCAGATTTACCAGAATCTTCTTTAATATCAACAGGAATACCACGACCGTTATCTTCAACGGTTACACTTTCATCTTCGTGAATAGTAACGTGGATTTCCGTACAATAACCTGCTAATGATTCATCAACAGAGTTATCAACAATTTCATAAACTAAGTGGTGCAAACCTCTTTGTGAAGTTGTACCTATATACATACCCGGTCTTAATCTAACCGCTTCTAAGCCTTCCAAAACCCTAATATTACTGGCATTATACGATTCTGCTTGTGTCATGTGTTACCTCTCCCAAATATTATAAGACTTTACTATATTATAACACAAAGGTTTATTATTGAGTAAAAACGTTACAATTAAAAACAATTTATAGAAAAGTTACTATGATACTAAGGCACTAAGAAAGAGCTATGTCAATCACCTACGTCATTGCTGACCGAATCAATCTTGTTGCTTGTAGTCATTCGCATAGATTGCTTCTCGTTATATACGCCATCCTCTTTTATCACTAATTGTGGTAGCTAAATTTGAATCATCATATTGCGGAACATAAATTTTTAGTTTTTTATTATCCTTTGCTGCATTATAAGCGTTTAAAAAATCAGTGTAAAACGAACCAATAAGTATAGTTTTTTCTTTTGTTGTTACTGCTGCATTAGTTATGGTATGATTACGAAACACATCATGACCATAATCAATAACTGAAATATCATCAGTATTAATTTCTACTACTTGGTCGGGAGAATTAAGATCTTTTACCAATAATGTACCTTTAAAATTAGTTTTGTAATTAACTGAATTAAGATTAACAGAATTTATATTCATCAACATGCTCCTTTGGGTTTCGTCATATTTATACTAAATATAAAAATATTTTAATTTGTTACATAAAAAATTTTTATTGTTATGATGATTTTGCATAAAATTACACAGTATAACTCTTTTATTAAATTATTTTAAATATTATACATGTGTTAGAATTTGCAATATAATCATTTTATGAGCAGGTTTTGTAAAACATTATTATTTTTATTTATATTTTTGGGAATTAATTTCAAGGTTTTCGCCTATCAGATAGGTGTTTTTGATAATATGGAAACTTATTCCAATCATGCATTTTCCATAAAATACCAAAATAACAAACCTGCACTTATAAAAAGAAGCACGATAGCGGCAATATCACCTAAGAATTGTCCCGTAATTATTTTTACAAAATACAATGACATTGATGATACAGTTTATAATTCAATCATAAAATACATAAAAGCAGGCGGGAAAATTATACTTATTCCTCCACAAAACGCAGGTGAAGATAAACAATTTATAAAACTTGCAAAATTAGTCGGTGTTAATGTTGAAAAAGTAACTACAACATCACAAAACAACGAAATCAATTGGGTTGAGAAGACATTAACAAATAATAACTTAAAATCAGGTTCAAGAATTGTAAAAAGCACATTATACAATGAAGCTTCTCATCTTGCAGTATTTGGTGATATTGAAAAGCACGAAACGGCAATAAGTTCCAATCATAACGGGGTTTTATTTGCATGGGTTTGGGGAAAAGACGGCAATTCTAATTTTAATGAAAAATCTATGCAATACGTTTTATCGGATATTTTGCCAAAATCATACATTTCAAATGACAATAAAACATCTCAAAGCAATAAAACGTTTTCTGCGATAAGTTATTCCGAAGACATAAATAATTTGAATGCAGACAGAAAATATATTCAAAATTATCAGGATAATATAATTAACTATTCAAAAGATTTATCAACCGCACAAAGCAAAATGGAAATGTCAAAGGTTAATGAATTACTTGCCGTATATTATGCAAAAAACAATAATAATGATGATTATAATAAATATTTGCAACTTGCTAAAAATGATTTATCAGAAAGCACATTTAACGTTAATAACCTTGCACCTGCCGAAACAAGAGGAATATGGTTCGACAGAGGAACAATTGTTAATATTAAAAGCAAATCAGAAATGGGAAAATATTTTGATAAATTAAAACAAAGCGGTATTACAACGGTATATTTGGAAACAATTAACGCAGGATATGCTGTTTATCCGAGCAAATATGCGCCCCAAAACCCTTTAACAAAAGGACGTGACATCTTATCGTGGGCAATTGATGAAGCACATGCAAGAAAAATGAAAGTTCAGGCGTGGATATGGGTATTTGCGGTAGGTAATGACCGCCATAATAAAATCATAGGCAAACCAAATGATTATGTCGGGCCTGTTTTGGAAAAACATATGAAATGGGCTTTGTTAGGTGAAAACGGAAACTTCCGTCCTAAAAACCAGCCTGAATTTTGGATTGACCCCTCTGATAAAGAAGGCAGACAATATCTTATTGATGTAGCGTGTGAAATCACTAAAAAATATAATGTTGACGGTATTCAACTTGATTATATTCGTTATCCGTTCCAAAGCAATGATAATTTAATGGGATTTAACCACAACTCTATGGAGCAATATTCTGCTAAAACAGGGGAAAAACTTTTCCAAAACAATTACGCAACAAATATTATGTGGAATAAGTGGAAAGAAGAAAATATAAATACATTCGTTCGTAAAATTTCGGCGAATACGAAAAATATCAGAAAAGATTTAAAAATATCTGCTGCAATTTTTTCCAAACCGCAAGCGAACAGACTGAACACAATCCAACAAAATTACGAAAACTGGATAAATAATTCTTATATTGATTTTTTGACACCTATGTCTTATTCAACTTCGGTTGAGGCGCTAAACAATAACTTATCCTGTTTAATGCCTCAAAATGAAGGTTGTTTGATTTATCCCGGTGTTGCGCTAAAACACGTTAATCAAACAGGATTATTAAAACAAATAACTTCAATAAGAGAACATGGATTCCCCGGTGTTTCATTCTTCGCAGTTGCACAACTTGATAATGAAAAAATGCGAATGATGAAAAATGCTTTATATTCTGATAATACACTCGAACCGACATATAATGTTTTAAAATCGGCAAATCTTTTATTGAGTGACTATAAAACCACTTTACAAACTCTAAAAACAACAAATTACGAACTCTCTATTAATCAGAAAGCTGAAATTGACTCTTTAATTAATCAAACTGACAGAGCAATAAGTCAGGTTAATTCAAATCAATATAAAACTGCAATTTCAACAATTCAAAATCTTATAAACAAAAACGATAACTTTTTTAGCGGAATGTTTAAATACAATATTTTAAAAAGAAATGCACCAAAAAGTTATCTAAAAAGAGCAATAAATCTTTTAAAAGTTTATGAGAAGAAAACAAAATAATTCAAAATTAAAAAATCGGATTAACAATAACGAAATACAAGAAATAATATGTAACAGCTACTGTAAATATGTAACTGTCTGCTCTGTCTAAAAGTCCGCCGTGTCCGGGTAAAATGTCTGATGCATCTTTTGCACCGGCATCACGTTTCATCATAGATTCAACCAAATCACCAAGTTGTGCAAAGATTGTTATAATTAAACCTAAAGAAACTGATTGCCAAACTTGAAAGCCCATATCATTACCTAACAATAATGCTAACAATATGGTACAAATCGCACCTGACAATGACCCCTCAATAGTTTTTTTAGGACTGACTTCTTCCCATAGTTTATGTTTACCGAATTTACAACCTGCAAAATAAGCAACAACATCAGTAACCGTAATACAAGAAACAGTTGTAACAACGAAGCACAATGCTAAACTAACATCAAAACCTGCCAAATTAACAGTACCTGCATCCATGTTTCTCATAAACAGAAAATGCGACGGCAGTAAACCACCGTAAACAACTGTTAATAAGGTTGCTCCAACATCTTTAATTCTTGCATTTTTACCTCTGAATAATATTGCCATAAATGCGGCAATAACAAGAAAAATAGTTGCCAAATAAAGATATTGAATTTTACCTATGCAACCTAAAAATATAAACAACAAACCGCCAATATAAGATGTTGTTCTGCTTGGGTATAAGTCTTTTGAATGGAGCATATTTAAAAGCTCTTTCATTCCAAAAAGCATAAGTACAATTATGAATGCACCCATCCACCATCCGCCTGCGTAAACAATGGCGAAAGTAATAATTAAAAATATCCAAGCAGTTATTATTCTTATATCTTTATTGTTCAATTTTTATACCTGCATTACTTCCTGTTCTTTATCTGCTGCAAGTGAATCAATAATTTTAGTATATTTATCAGTTAATTTTTGAACTTCGCTTTGTCCGTCTTTAACTTCATCTTCCGATAAATTTTCTTCTTTTTCTATTTTCTTAACATCATCAACTGCATCACGTCTGATATTTCTAACTGCAACTTTTGCATCTTCTGCCATTTTTTTAACTGATTTGCAAATTTCTTTTCTTCTGTCCTCTGTTAAAGGCGGGAAAGTTAATCTGACGCACATACCGTCACTGTTTGGAGTGATACCGATATCTGATTTTGCAATAGCTTTTTCGATTTCGTTTACAATGGTTTTATCATACGGAGTAATTACCAAAGTTTGACCGTCCTGAACCGTAACGTTTGACATTTGTCTTAACGGTGTCGGTGTTCCGTAGTATTCAACCGTAATTCTTTCTAAAATAAGCGGATTTGCTCTGCCTGTTCTGACATTTGCAAATTCTTTTTTTAAACTTGAAATTGCTTTTTCCATTTTGTCTGTTGCACTTGATAAAATTTCTTTTGTAGTCATAATTTATTCTCCAACGTAAGTTCCTATATTTTCGCCTTGTAAAATCTTTTCAATTCCGTCCTGTGCTTCAAAATCAAATACAAACAAAGGTATATGATTGTCTTTGCACAATGAAACGGCTGAAACATCCATAATTTTTAAATCTTTCTTTATTAAATCTTCATAAGATAACTTTTCAAATTTCTTTGCATCAGGGAATTTGCGAGGATCCTTGTCATAAATTCCGTCAACTTTGTTTTTAGCCATAAGCATTGCTTGGGCATCAATTTCAGAAGCTCTTAAACCTGCTGCCGTATCTGTTGTGAAAAACGGGTTCCCTGTTCCTGCACAAAAAATAACCACTCTGCCTTTTTCCAAATGTCTTATTGCTTTATTTCTGATATAAGGTTCAGCAATTTTGTGCATATCAATTGCACTCATTAATCTGCAATCAACGCCCGTTTTTTTAAGCATAGCCTGCAAAACAGAACCGTTCATAACAGTAGCCAACATTCCCACATAATCTGCAGACGCTTGTGGCATGCCAAGTTTTGTGCAATTTTGAACACCTCTAAAAATATTTCCGCCACCAACAACAACCGCTAATTCAGCCCCCAATTCATGAACTCTTTTAATTTGTTCGGCCACTCTGTTTACAACTTCTGCATCAATTCCAAACCCTTGATTACCCATAAGGGCTTCACCGCTAACCTTTAGCAAAACTCTTTTGTATTTTAAATCTTTGACCATATCTTCGCCCGTTAAAAAACTCTCAACACTTTATAAAAATTTTACTAAAAAATCATATAAAATGCAAAGGGAAATAATTATTTTTTAAGTATTTTAACAAATTTAATTATTTAACGGAAGTAACTTCTTGTTTTGTTTCATCAGCATTTGTAGTATCCGCAGAAGAAGTTATTTCTCTGTAAATACCTACGTTATACTTCTTACAATAGGTCTTTAATTCTTTTAAAATTACCGGCATCATAATATAAATTGCAATTAAGTTTGGAACTGCCATTGCGAACATCATTGCGTCCGTAAAATCAACGACGCTTCTCATATTCATAGAAGAACCGATTACAATAACTATGCAAAATATTACCTGAAATATCCTTGTTGCAACAAGACCTTCACCAAACATAAAAGACCATGCTTTAATTCCATAGTATGACCAACTGATTAAAGTTGAAAGTGCAAATAAAATAATTACTACCGCAAGCAAAGTAGGGAAAAACGGAAATACCGAAGCAAATGCTTTTGACACAAGCGGCGCACCCGTTAAATCAGGGGTTTTCAAATATTGTTCCGTAATAACAACAATTAAACCTGTTAACTTACAAATAATAACCGTTGCAATAAAACGCTCAAGT
>JAKSUS010000069.1 GCA_024408745.1 Candidatus Gastranaerophilales bacterium
AAAAACAGAGTTTGCGAGTATATTTGCCCTGCTAAAGTTTACGAATGGGACGAAGAAAATAAAAAATTACAGGTAACTTTTGAAAATTGTTTAGAATGTGGCGCTTGCAGAATTGCGTGCCCGAATAAAGCAATTGAGTGGAGTTATCCTAAAATTAACAAAGGTATTACGTTTAAAAACAGTTAGATATAAGGAGTTTAAGGTTATGGAAGAAATAAGACGCTGGTATGACAGAGATCCGCTATTATCAAAAATGATGAAAATATTAAAAAATTCTGATGATGATTTTCAGATTAAAATGGCTATAAATTTAATTAAAGTTATTATTGAACACCATATTGATACGGATCAATTCCAAACAATGAGCGACATTATGGCGGCTGTAAATGACGGTCATATCGATAAAGGTAATGCACGTTGGTATGATGCAGATAATACTTTGAAAACTGCAATTACAATGTTGGAAAGTTGTTCTGATGAAATGCAAAGAAGCATTACAAAAGAAATTGCAGATAAAATAATTTCGGAATTTAACGATATTGATGCAAAAAATCAGGAAAATGATGATGAACTTGAACCTTCGGATGATGATTTAGAAGAAATTGAAGAAGAGGAAGTTTAAATTTTGAAAAATCCGATTTTTTATTTCTTAATTATTGCAAGTTTGTTTATGAGTGCATATAAGTTTCCCGATAAGCTCCCTGCACCGTTAGATTTTGATACTTATACTTTTGACAGAGTAAAATTTGGTCAAACAAGTGTAAATGAATTTGCATATATTGCTCCTGAATATCAAAAACCTCAAACAGAAGGGGTTTATACAATTTATCAGGAAAAAGATTTGGATAATATTTACAAAGGACTGAGAATAGGCTTTAAAGAAAACTTTTTAGACTGGATAGAATTGGAATTTGCAGTTCCCCAATCGTTTAATAAAATGAAGCAGGCTTATGGCGAACCGAAATCCTTGAACGCTAATTATAGTACAAAGTATAATTATCACGATTACGGATATTTTAATCTTGTAACAGATAAAAATAATGCAAGTGTTTTTGCCGTTACTTTATACGGCGAATCTGATTTTAATCCTTCTATTGCTAATGTTGTAAAAAAACTGCCTGATTTTAAGAGCTTTAATTTTATAAATGAATTAATTCCCGGCAGAATGATGGAAGAAAATTTTACATCAAGTTATCCTGATTTTCCATTCAGCGCTTCTGATAACGAAAATGCAGGCAAAACTTATACGATTCCGGCAAAATATTTAAAGCATAATCATTATTATTCAAATGTTGATTTGGTATTTTCAAACGGGATTTTATCTTTTGTTAATTTAACTCCAAAAGGATTAAGTATTATGCAAATTAAACAAACATACGGTGAAGGAACGGAAACGAAATCTTCAAAACAGAATATTTATTTTTGGGAATATCCTAATTTTGTTGCAACATTTGATAAAAATACAAATAAAGTTCTAAATGTCGGAATAGTCGGAGCAGATTAAAGTTTATTTTTTATAAAAAATAATAATATAATAATTTGACCTAAGGTTCTTTTTTTATTATTCTAATAGTAATTGAGTATAGAGAGTTAAAAATTGGAAAATTCAGATAAAATTCAAGGATTAATAGCAGGAGATGGCGAACTTCCCGTACAAGTTGCGAAAATGGCAGCACGAGAAGGTCATGATGTTATTTGTGTTGCACTTTCTCATAAAAATCGTGATGAACTTTATAAGTATTGTAAAAAAGTTTATACCTTTGGACCGGGTGAAATTATAAAAATTCTTGATGCTTTAAATGCTGAAAATGTTAAGCAATTAACCTTTATTGGCAAGGTTTCAAAAGAAATTTTATTCAGAAATCCAAAACTTGATAAAAAAGCTATTATGCTGTTAAAACAGGCTCAAAAACTTAATGATGATATGGTTATGCTTATTTTGGTTGACGAACTTGAAAAAAATGATATTAAAGTTCTTGACCAAACTTTATTTATAAAAGATTTACTCGTTAAAAAACAGGTGTTTACTCAATTAGAACCAACAGTTGAACAGTTAATTGATATTGATTACGGATTTCATATAGCAAAAGAAATTGGCGGACTTGATATTGGGCAAACAGTTGTTGTTCAAAATAAAATGATTTTAGCGGTCGAAGCAATAGAAGGAACCGATAAAGCAATAACAAGAGGTGCAAAGCTCGCTAACAAAGCACACGCAGCAGTTGTTGTAAAGGTAAGTAAGCCTTCACAGGATAAAAGGTTTGATATTCCTACAGTTGGTTTAAGAACTCTAAAAACAATGAAAAGATATGGCGCAAACGTGCTTGCGGTCGAAGCAGGTGAAACTTTTATTGTTGAAGAAGAAAAAATGATTAATTTTGCAAATAAAAACAAAATGGTGGTGGTAGCAGTATGACAAAATTATTTATAATAACAGGTGAACATTCAGGTGATTTGCACGCTGCAACGGTTGTTGAAGAATTGAAAAAAACAATGCCGGATTTAGAAATTGAAGGTATTGGCGGTAAACACATGGAAAACGCAGGGGTTAAAATTTTCAAAGACCACTCAAAAATGGGTATTATGGGAATTTCTTTAAAAGCAGTGTTTGACCATGTAAAACTTGCAAAAGAAATTATTGATTACTTAAATAATTCATACAAACCTGATTTGGTTTTACTTGTTGATTACGGCGGATTTAATTTAAGAATTGCAAAATTTTTAAAGAAATATAATTTTGAAACATTTTATTATATTTCTCCACAGGTTTGGGCTTCAAGAAAACACAGAATTTCTAAAATAAGAAAATATATTTCACAATTAATGGTGATTTTTCCGTTTGAAGAAAAATTTTATAAGAAAGAAAATATTACCGCTAAATATGTAGGACATCCGCTTGTTTCGCAGTTGAATTTCGGTTATTCAAAAGAAGATTTCATAAAAAGTAATAACTTAAACGAAACAAAGAAAATTGTCGGTGTTTTCCCCGGAAGCAGAAAATTTGAATTATCTTATATGATGCCTGTTTATAAGGAAGCAATAAGAGAAATTTATGAACATCAAAAGAAAGTTCAATTCTGCATTTCGCAAGCAGAAAATATGGATGAAGCATTTTTGAATAAATATATTGATGATTTAAGGTATGAAGGTATTGATATTAAATTGATTAAAGGTCAAAATCATGCATTGTTATCAAGTTCCGATGCTTTAATTTTAACATCCGGAACCGTAACACTTGAGGCTGCAATGTATGAAACTCCTATGTGTGTTTGCTACAAAGGGCCGACTCTTTATTATTGGATATATTTGATTGTCAGACATATTTCAAAAGTTTCTTTGCCAAATATTGTTGCGGATAAAGATATTGTTCAGGAATTCATTCAACACAGAGCGCAACCGGAACTTATTGCAAGTGAAATTTTGAGTTTACTTCATAATCAAACGAAACGCGAAAAAATGATTGCCGAATTGAAAAATATTAAAGCAAAATTCGGTGAAAAGATTGCGTCACAA
The DNA here is from genome assembly GCA_024408745.1 of Candidatus Gastranaerophilales bacterium. GTDB lineage: Bacteria > Cyanobacteriota > Vampirovibrionia > Gastranaerophilales > JAILCC01 > JAILCC01. The sequence continues at coordinate 3,514 of JAKSUS010000069.1, forward strand.
GAAGTTGCAAAAAATAAAGAAACTAAAACCAAAACTCAGCAATTCAAAATAAAATTGATTTCTAATGTAATATATCGAATTTTGCATTTATTGGATTTAGTTCTAAAATCAAATTTAATTAACTTTAAGCACGAAAGAAAATCTGTTATTTATGCTATGTGGCATGGATATCAATGGGGGTTAGGACTTTTTCCGCCCGAATACAGAAAAACGGTTAACATTTTAATAAGTTTGAGTAATGATGGCGAAATTGTATCGGGAGTTTGTGATAAATTAGGTTTTTCTCTTGTCAGAGGTTCATCAAATCGTGGCGGTGATAAAGCCTTAAGAGAAATGATTAATATTTTAAATGAGGGGCAAAATATAGCATTTATGGTTGACGGGCCAAAAGGACCTAAACAAAAAATTAAAAACGGGCTTATCAAACTTGCTAAAATGTCAGGTTGCCCTATTATTCCTATTGTTCCTTATCAAAAATCAATAATTAATTTAAAATCATGGGATGATTTTCAAATTCCTGCAACTTGTTTTTGGAATGCTTCAATGATTTTTGGTGAACCTGTATATGTGCCAAAAGATGCAGATGAAACAAAAGAACAAGAAATAAAATTAAAATTAGAACAAACAATGTTTGAATTAGAGAAAGACGTTAAAATAGAGCATAAACAATATTTGAGAGGTAGAAAAAATGGCTAATTTTATTACAATTTTGAGAATGATTTTGGCAATAGTTACGGTTTGTTTGTTATTTATCCATACAACACCGATTTATATTGCCGCATTTATATTAACAGTTATAGTTATTTGGTTTGACGGACTCGATGGTTATGTTGCAAGAAAATTCAATGAAAGTTCACGTTTTGGTGCTTTGCTTGATATTTTAGGCGACAGAGTTGTTGAAAATGTTTACTGGATTTCATTTTGTGCATTAGGATTTGTTCCTGTCTGGATTCCTATTGTCGTTGTAACAAGAGGTTTATTAACTGACGGTGTTCGCTCTTTGGCATTTGAAAAAGGTTATACCGCATTCGGTTCAACAACAATGATGCAGGGAAAAATCGCAAAATTTATTGTTGCTTCTAACTTTGTAAGATTTACTTATGCGGTATGTAAAGCAATGGCATTTGCACTTCTTATTGCTGCTTATATTCCTATGGATTATCAATTTAAAGATGTTGTAACAGTTATTGCTTACGTTTGCGTTTATGTTTCAGTATTCTTATGCGTTTTAAGAGGCGTACCTGTTTTAATCGAAAGTAAGAGATTCTTTAAAGAAGATGAAAAATAGCGGTTTTAAAGTAGTTTTATATGAGCCTGAAATCCCTCAAAATACAGGGAATATTGCAAGACTTTGTGCTTGCACCGGTTCTGATTTATATTTAGTCGGAAAATTAGGGTTTTCACTTGATGAAAAGCATATAAAACGCGCGGGTTTAGATTATTGGGATTCGGTAAATATTAAACAGGTTCAAACGTTAGAAGAGTTATTTGAAGAATTTCCTGATGATGATAAATTCTTTTTAACAACAAAAGCTACTCAATCTCATTTTCAGGCAAATTTTACGAAAGGTTCATTATTGATTTTCGGACCTGAAACAAGAGGTTTGCCAATTGAATTAATCAAAGCTAATTTTGATAAAGCCTTTAGAATTCCAATGATTGAAAATCAAAGAAGTTTAAATTTATCAAACAGCGTTGCTATTACTCTATATGAAGCAATAAGACAAACGGGAAATATTGAATATTAATATGAATTATCAGGAAAGTATAAAATTATTAACTTCGCAGGAGAAGTTTCATATTGATTTGAGTTTAACAAGAATGAAAAAACTTGCAGAGATTTTTCATAATCCTCAGGATGATTTAAAAATCATTCATGTCGCAGGTACAAACGGCAAAGGCTCTACCTGTGCTATGCTTTCTAAAATTTTTGAAGAAAACGGATATAGAACAGGACTTTTTACAAGCCCGCATATAAAAAAATATAATGAGAGATTTAAAATTAATTTTAAAGATATTTCTGATGATGATTTTGCAAAATATTTATTGTTAGTTGAAAATACCGCAAAACAACATAATATTAATTTAACCGAATTTGAAATACTCACAATGATGGCTTTTTTGTATTTTAAAGATATGAAAACCGATATTGTTCTACTTGAAACAGGCATGGGCGGAAGATTAGATGCAACAAATATTATTAATAAACCTCTATTAACCATAATCGTTTCAATAAGTTTCGACCACACAGACAGATTGGGAAAAACCCTTGAGGAAATCGCAGGCGAAAAAGCAGGGATTTTAAAATCAAATGCTCCTGTTATTATCAGCAAAAATAATTTAGGATATGACGTTATAAAAAATAAAGCAGATGAAATCGGTTCAAATGTTTTAACTGTTGAAAAAGATTTTGAACTCTTTGATATTGAAAATAATATTTTTTCAAACGGCGAAAAATGTTTTGAACTTTCTTTAAAAGGAGTTCATCAATCTAAAAATTTAACTTTGGTTATAAAAGCATGTGAATATTTGAAAATTAATCCCAATGAAGCGTTAAAAAAAGTCATTTGGAACAGTCGATTAGAATATATAAAAGAAAAAAATTTAATTGTAGATGCGGCACATAATCCTGATGCTGCAAAACTTTTAAAAGATAATCTTGATAAATACTACAAAAATAAAAAAAGAGCATTTTTATTCGGAGTTCTAAACACAAAAGATTATAAAAAAATTATAGAAAACCTTTTTAACGAAGATGATGAAATATATGTAACTGATAATTTTGCGCATAATGCGATTGATAAAGGAATTTTAAAAGAAGAAATTTTAAGCCAATATAAAAATATAAAAGTCCAAACGATAAAATTAAATGAAATTGAACAATTTTTTAATTATAAATTTGACGGAATAAAGATTTGTACAGGTTCGTTTTATATTTGTTCTCATTG
>JAKSUS010000007.1 GCA_024408745.1 Candidatus Gastranaerophilales bacterium
CAGAAAGTACATCTTCTATAAATTCGTCAAAATTTTCTTTTCTTTTTGATTTATAAACAGAACCGTATTTTCGAATATAGTCATCTCTTGAACAACATAAAGAAAGTCTGAATCCTGTTTCATTTCTACTTGTTGTCAAACCTAAATTTTTATAAATGTTTTGAGGAATTATACCGTCTTTTCCAAATGGAAAACGTGCTTTATAATCTTCAATATCATAAAATTTATTTAGGTCATTATAAAAATCTTTATCAATTTCATCTTTTGTTTTACTTTCTAAATATATCTTTTTAGCCAAATAAACCGTTAAATCATTATCTTGTGTTTCAAGGAAAACATATTCACCTAATTCCATAATTGAAGTAGTTAAATCCTGAAATTTATTTAAAAAACTATTGTCTCTTGCTTCTTGTGAAAATGACGATTGAAGATTTTTAAATTCTAACGGATATGCTTGTTGTAATTCTTCAACAGTATGACAATTTTCCATATTATCGTAAAATGAACGATAATTAGCAAATACTTCTTTTATTTTTGCTCTTTCCTCAGCGGTATAAGTATTTAAGTGCATATTATAACTTGCAGGCATGCCTTTTCCGTCACTATATGCGGTATAAAAACTTTCAAGATTATCGCTATTGGCACCAAAATTAATCTGATAACTGTAATTCGGGAAATTTGACAAACTTGTCGTATTTACTGTGTTATCTGTTTTTTCTGTGATATTTTGTTTGCTTTGTGCATTATCTTTTAAACTATGCGCTATGGGATTAAAAAATATTTTCATGTTCTGCCTAAAATATATCTTCTGATTATAGAAAATATGAACATGAAATAAATTGCCACATGTTATTTATTTTAAATTTTTATTAATAGCTTTCGTAATAATGATATACAAATTTAAAAGTATCAAGCCTAAAACCATTCCCGCAAAAACATCCGTAGGGAAATGAACATTTAATTTCCATCTTGATAATGCAACCAAAAATATAAATATACTGCAAAAAGCTATTAAAAAATATCTCCAGAATTTATTTTGAACATAAGTTAAAACCAAATATATAATTATTCCGTAAAAACACATTGTTGTAAGTATATGGCAAGAGGGGTAACTTGCGCCCGGGTATTCATTTCCGCAAGGTCTTTCCCGTCCGAAAATATCTTTTAATAAATCACCGCCGCGCCATGCAATTTGCGTAAAGATAACTAAAAATATTCCTTCAGAGTATTTTTTATGAGAAAAAAGTGCTGAAACTACTGTTAATTGAGGCCAAAACAAATACCATTGCCCCCCGAAATGTGATACCTCATGAGCCAAAGAAACAGGATATTGAACCAATAAAGCCTGTATTGCTTTTAAAATGGCAAAATCATAACTGTTACTGTTTGGAACAAAAAATACAAATAACGTTATTAATACAAATATTAGCGAAAGAATCCCTATGTATTGCCAATTTCTTGTAATATTGTAAGCTGCTTTTTTCATAAAGTCCTCATAAACTCAACTTTATTATTATACAATAAATACAAGATTTTTTTAAAATTTTATACAAAACATATACGGCTTATAGTATTAATTATAACCATTTTAGTCTGAACGGTACTATTTATGGAAAAAATAAAATGTGGTATCATTTAGTTATGGAAAAATTGGTTGAAATACGAAATTTAACAAAAAAATTTCCTCAGGGTAAAGACTTCATAGGTAAACCTAAAGGTTTTGTCTATGCGTTAAACGGAATAAATTTAGATATATTTAAAGGTGAAACATTAGGAATAGTCGGTGAATCAGGTTGTGGAAAATCAACCTTGGGCAGATGTATTTTAAATCTCATTGAACCCGATACAGGCGAAGTTATTTTTAAAAATACCAATATTTTAAGAACCGATAAAAAGAATTTAAAATTGTTGAGAAAAAACATGCAAATTGTTTTTCAAAACCCTTATTCGAGTTTAAACCCGAGAATGTCCATAAAAGACATATTATCAGAACCTTTAAAATTAAATACTGATTTTAGTAAAAAAGAAATAGAAAAAACCGTTGATGAGATTTTAGAATGTGTCGGCTTATCTTCAAATATAAAAAACAATTTCCCGCATGAGTTTTCAGGCGGTCAAAGACAACGTATAGTTATTGCAAAAGCTTTAATTTTAAAACCCGAATTTATTATTGCCGATGAACCTATAAGTGCTTTGGATATTAGTATTCAGGCACAAATTATTTCACTATTGAAAGATTTAAAAGAAAAATTCAACTTAACTTACATGTTTATTTCGCATGATTTAAGAACGGTAAAACATTTTTGCGACAGAGTTGCGGTTATGTATTTAGGTGAAATTGTTGAACAATCTTCAACTGATGAATTATTCGATAATCCTCTTCATCCTTATACAAAAGCACTTTTAAACTCTATACCCAAAATTGATTTAGAGAATAAAACCGAAATTAAAGGTATAGAAGGTGAAATACAAAGTAACGAAAAAATTTATAATTGTTGTAATTTTTGTAAAAGATGTGAATTTGTGCAAGATATTTGTAAAAACGAAGTCCCAAAAGAAGTTTTACAAAATGAAAACCATATTGTAAAATGTTTTCTTTACAAGTAGCAAATTTTTTATTTAGGTATTTTAATAATATTACTTCATGAATAAGGAAAACCCATGAATATTTCTGCATTATCTAATATTAATTTTAAATCTAATACTCCGATTTATCATATTTATAATCGTGATAAAGACGGTTTATTGTCAGAATTAGAACAAGAACAATTTAAAGGTCCTCTTGATTCATTAATAAAAAGATTGAATAAAAAAAATACTCCCGAAGCCGATTTTTTTGCTTATTATATTCCTGATTTTAAAAAGGTTAAAAAAGCAACCAGTACTGCCATTGGTAATAACGAAATAAGAAAATCTACAATAGTATATGGAAGAGATGCAATCAATGTTAATGAATTAAGAGAAGATTGTTATGTCCAAGATTGCTATTCAAAAGAAGATATAAATTCAATGATAAGAAAATATTATGTTTTAGCAGATAATAAAAGAGCAATCAGTGAGGAAACAGGCGAAAAATTAGGATTAATTTTATACACAACATCACAAGGTAATAGTTTTAAATTAGATGATATTCATATTGTAAATACTAAATGTAAACCGGTTGCTAAATTTAGTGATGAACAAACACTTAGTCTTGAAGAAGAAATGGCAATAGATGAATATTTAGCTGAAAAAAACAAAAAACAACCTGAAGAATTTCCTCCTCGTCCGGAAGAATTGGAAGAAGAATTTGAAGATATTGATAAATACCTTGCTTCTTTTCAGCCTGCTAAATTAGTTCAGGGTGAATTATTTGATAAGATTGCTTAAATTTATACATTTGCAAATAAAGAAGAACTGTATTTAAAATAATCATCTTGCATATCGCTTAATGCAATTCTGTTATGTCTTTCATTCATTTCCATTTCGTTTTCAAGCATGCGTTTTTTGCTTTGAATATCCGAAATTTTATCTTCAAGTTTTGCTTTCATAGATTTAGCATATTCAACTTTTGCTTGAGATTTTTTATCATTTTTATTTTCCGTTTGAGATTTTTTGATACAAGATAATAAATAATTAATTATTTTTTTGAAATTGCTTTCTTTGTTTTCTAATTTTTCTTTTTTAAATTCTTTAACTTTATATTCTTCTTTTAAATTTTCTTGTTTTGCAATTTGGGTTTGGTGTTCTTCCTGTTGTCTTTTATATTCTTGTTCTTTTCTGTATTCAATAATTTGGTTAGTTAATTTTGAAGTATTTTCTTTGGCAATTTTTTGAATTTCTTCTTGAGTTTTACCGATAACTTCTAATTTTTGTTCTTTTTGTTCTTCGGTTAAATAATCAGCTTCTTTAATAATTTCGGAAGCATATGTTCTTTCAACCGTATCAACAGGTTCTGTTGCTTCTACAACTTTTTTTATTGAGTCATCATCTAAAGTTTCAGGTAGAACTTCTTCTATTGCTTTTACGATTTCTTCACGTTTTTTTGGAACACTTTCAGTATAAGCAGTTTCAAGGTTTTCTTTCTGTTTATCATCAACGCTTACGAGTCTTGCTGCTTCAACACCTACAACAGTATATTCTGATCTTTTTTGTACACTTTCTTTTAATTCTTTAGCTTGTTCACTTGAAACTTTTTTTGTTTCTTTTGGGATAATTTCTTGGGCATCTTTTTTTGTACCTTCTACTTGTAATTTATTTAATTCATTAACAAATTCTTTTTCCGTTATTTTTTTACTTTCAAATTTTGCGATTAAGGCTCTTACTTTTTTATGATATTCAATTTCAAGTTTATCAATTTCAACACCACGCTTTGCTGATGCTAATACAATGGCACTTTCTGCTTTGTGCTGCCTTATAATATCATCAAGCGTTATTTCACCTTTATCAATACTTTGTTGAATAGGATTTATATCTTTAATATCAGCATTTGCAGTTTTTAAACTTTCAATGAACTCTTGTTCGCAAAAATGAGGTGCTCTTCCATGTTTCTTTATAAATTCTTCATATAATTCACTTGCTCTCATTTCTTTATCTTGTACGTTAGGTGTGCTTTCAGTTTGAGAACTTTTTGTTGATACATTCAAATCCAATAAACCAAAACTATTAGGATTATATTCAAAAACAGGTGAAGTTTGAGTTACTTGTGTTGATGGTTGCTGTAAACTTACCTGTTGATTTGATACTATTGAATTTTGTATTTTTCCTATTTCCATTAATATTCCTTTGAATTAATTTTTATTTTTTATTAAATAAAGATTTAAGCCAATTTTTAATTTTTTGAAAGAGTGTTATTTTTTGTGGTTCTGATGATTGTTCTGTGCTTGATTCTGATTCCGGTTTTGTATCGGGTTCAGAAGGTTCTTCGGTTGTTAAAAGACCTTGATATTCCATTAAAGCAATATCAATAGGTATTTTCATATGTTCAAATGCCTGCATGTAAAATTCTTTTGATTCATTATTTAAATTTGGTAATTCTTTTAATCCTTCATTCATTAATTTACCGTAATTTTCTTGAAGTTTCTTTAAAAAGGCAATTTTTTCATCTTTATTTAATCCTGTTATTCCCTCCGTTATAACAACTTTTCTTATAATACCGCCTTCAGTTTTAAACAAATTTTTGATAGCACATTTTTGTTCATCACTTAAATTTTCAGTTTCTGTAGGTAGCGTAAGTTTAATTTTTTCTTTTAGACTGTTTTTTGTTGCATCAAATAATTGATTAATAAATTCATCTTGTGTAATTTCGTTATTTCTAACTCTTTCAATCAAATCATTAACTTGTATATTATACCGTTCTGTGATTTTCTTAATTTCATCAGGTTCATTGGCTTGTTCAGCACTAATAGCACTTGTCATATTTGTATAAGTACCCATTTCATAACATACAGAATTGAGGTCAATATTATAAGGATTACTTGTATATTTAATACTTGGTTTATCCCAAATATTTACTTGAGTATTATTTTTAACAGTATTACTTATTGGTAGTTCTGTTAAATTTAAAGAATTATTAATAATTTCTGTTTTTCCAATTTCCATGCAATTTCTTTCTAATAATAAATCCCGTAAGTAAGCATGCAAAAATACTTATATAATAATAAAAACTTTTATTATAAAAAAATTGCTTAAATCTATAGGCCGAAAAGATTGCAGAATTCCCTTGTCGTCAGATTTGGCTAAAAAAGGCACAAAAAAAAGCTACTTTTTTCTACTTTAAGTTGCTTTCCACCATTACTCTATTATACGTTGCCAAAATCTTTAACGAGTCTAAACTATCAATTTGTTTTGCTACACTTTGCCCCACACTGCTACTCGACTTCAATGTTCGAGGCTTCATACTTCGGTGAGCGGTAATGCTCTGTAACCCCCATATTGTCGCAGCCATTGTGCATAGCTTCAAATTCATAATCGAAAACTCCGAATAAAATTTCCACATTAATTGTAACATTAACAATTAATATTGTCCACATGATTTTTATAAAATACTTCATAAATATTAATAATGAAAAATTGTTTAATTATACTCTTATATTTATTTAATAAATTTGCTTTTTATATTATATCAATGTAACATGTACATTATATTAAACAGATTTAACCGATAAGGATAATTGATATTAATATATTAGTTGCGATAATAAATTTATAAAAATTCAGAGATTGGGGAAAATTTATATGTTGAGGCAACAACAGCAACTTGATTACAATATAAAAGAAAATAAGAATTTTGAGGATTATCAGCTTTATAAAAAAACTCCTCAGCCGATTCCAATAGAAGAAGCTTTCGGTTGGTCTGTTTTTTCCCATGCGGGAGTTGCAATACTTTTAATAGTAATACCAATAATACTTTTATTATTAGGTTTTCAACTTGATTTATTTAAAAAACCTCAAACAAAAATGAAAGATATTGAATTTGTTTTGGTTAATCAGCCTGAACAAGAACCGCTTAACAAAAATACAAAATTATATTCGGACAGAAATTCAAGAGCAGGCGGAATTAATGATCCTAATCGTCCTGTTGCAGCACCTCAGCCGGCTTTGCCAAAGAGTGCACCTTCGCAAACAGGAAACGATAAACCGCAAAAGGTTCAGGAAAAAGCTATGCCAAAGCCTGCACCGCAAAAACAGGTTCAAACTCCACAACCCAAACAGGAAAAAACCGTTCAAAAATCTCAGCCGAAACCCGCTCCGCCTAAACCTATGGCAGCAAGACCTTCTATTCCCCCGACAAAAGCACCGACCTCAATGAAATTACCGATACCACCGACAAAAGGTGCTCCGAGAATTGCAGTAACACCACAAGGTCCTGTTACATCAAAACCAAGCGGAACTTATAACGGTTCAGGCTCACGTACTTCACCAAAACCCGTAATAGCTTCAGGCGGATACGGAAGCGGTTCAGCCTCAAGAACTCCGTCAAACCGCGGTTCAGGCAGAGGAAGCACATATTCACCAGGTGGTGGTAATGTTGGCAATCCTTCACCCGGAAATCCTAAAGGCGCACCCGGAGTCGACGCAAATCAAAAAGCTTTATTCGGTGCTTATATGAGTGCTTTAACACAAAGAATAAAATCCAATTGGGATCCGCCAAGAGGTGAAGAAAGCAAACGTGTAGTTTTATTATTTACAATTGCTCGTGACGGAAGATTACTAAATGTTAAGGTGATTAAATCATCCGGAACGCCGTCAGCAGATAAGGCAGCGCTTTCTGCCGTAGAACTTTCGGCACCATTCAGACCTTTGCCGGCAGGTTTCAAAGGTTCAAGTGTAGATATTCAATTCACTTTCGATTATAATGTTTTTGGAGTCAATCGATATTAATTTAAGAGTTATTATATTAAAGGAGAGATAGAAAATGGAACTTATTATTAGTGCAATTAAACAAGACTGGGCAGTATTATTACCGATTTTAATTTGCTCAATTTTAACTTTGATGGTTATGTTTAACCGTTGGGCATTTTATAACGATAACAAGAGAGATATCGTTTCTTTTATCAGAAAATTAAGAACAGAACTTGTTAAAAATAACCTTAGCGGTGCTCAATTATTGAGTGCACAATTAGGTGGTGTTACAGGTGAACTTGCTGAAGAAGGTATCAGAATTTTGGAAGAACAAAACGAAAATACTGATTTTGCAGCATCTTTTGATATTTCAACAAGCTTGGCAGTAAGAAAACTTGAACAATATCTTTCAATCTTAGGAACAATCGGTGGTGTTGCACCTTTCTTAGGTTTGTTTGGTACGGTTGTAAGAATTCTTTATACATTCCAAGATTTAGCATTGCAAGGCAATCAAAGTGCAGCAGTTGCAACAGGTATCGGTTCAGCCTTGATTGCTACGGCTTTCGGTCTTGGTGTTGCTATCGTTGCGGTTATTTTGTTCAACACTTTCCAAAGTATTGTTGCAAGATATGAAAGCGATTTTCAATTAATGAAATTACTTTTCTTATCATACAATAAGGAACAATCAGCACCTGCTATGGTTCAACAACAAACTCAAACATTCCCGCAATTATAGAGGTTAAAATGTCAATATCAGATAATGAAAAAAAATTATTTAACGAAATAAATATTACACCGTTAACCGATATATTTTTGGTTCTGTTGATTATTATGATGGTGTTGGCGCCGACATTTTCATCAATGGATACAAGTATTACCGTTCCGGAAGTAAACAGCGGTGTGAATGTTGAAAACAAACAGGTTGTTGTTAGTGTTACAAAAGACGGAATGTTATTTGTAAACGAATCGCAGGTTTCAGGCGCACAACTTGAAGAACATTTAAAATCATTGCTTGAACTTTCACCCGATAAAAGTGTTGTTGTAAAAGCTGACGAAAAAACAAAAAGCTCTAAGATTATGGAAATAATGAAAGCAGCGCAAGTTAGCGGTTATGAAAAATTAACCGTTGCAGGTGAACCGTTAAACAAGAAAAAACAAAAAGAACTTATGCAAAAAGCAAACGAAAAAACTCAAATTGAGGAAGAATAATGGCTACTACAAAAAGAAAACGCAGAAAAACTTTTAATGAAATAAATATTACACCGCTTACCGATATATTTTTGGTACTCCTTATCATTATGATGGTTGTTGCTCCTATGCTTGACCAACAAGGTTTGAGTTTAGCAGTACCGTCAGCACAAGAAGTTAAAGAAGAAATTAAGGAAAATAAAATTATTACCGTTGATGTAAGTCAAGCAGGCGAATATTTTATTGATGAAGAAGCTATAAAAGAACCTGAATTGATTAAAATTTTAAAAGAAAATTCAAAAGAAAAAGAAGGCGGTTTATTAATCAGAGCCAATGAAAACGCAACTCACGGTGCAGTTGTTAAATTAATGGATATGGCAAGAACTGCCGGTGTATTTAGTATTTCTTTGGTTGAGGAATAATAAATGACAATAAAAGCGAATATAACAAATGCTTTTTTTAATTTTTTACGACCGGAAGTATTTTTTAACAATATTTTTGTAATTATTTGTATTCGCTTAATAATACTTGTTTGTGTTTTAAGAGGAATTCATCTTCTTTTTAAATTTTTGGCTAATAAAATTTCTGATAAAATTGAAAATAAAAAACAGACAAAGCAAGTTCATACAATTATTGCGACTTTTCGTTCAGTTGTAGATATTCTTGTAACTTGTTTATTTATTATGGAAATTTTACCGAAATTAGGCATTGATATTCGCCCGATACTTACTGCGGCAGGTGTTTTAGGCGTTGCAGTCGGTTTTGGCTCAAAACAACTTATTGAAGATATTATTAGCGGAATAATGTTAATTATGCAAGGACAAATACTTGTCGGTGATATTATTGAAATTAATGGCAAAACAGGTATTGTTGAAAGATTAAATTTGCGAATGGTTGTTTTGCGCGATTGGGACGGAAAAGTTTATTACATAAGAAACGGAATGATTGATATTGTTACCAATTACACAAGAGATTTCGCTTTTGCAATAATTTCGGTCGGCATTTCGTATAAAGAAAATGTTGATAATATTATGAAAGTCATTACTGATGTTGCTAATAACGAATTGAAAAACGGCGAATGCGGAAAATATTTGCTCGGAAATATTGAAATGTGGGGGATTGATAATTTTGGCGAATCGTCAATTGACTTAAAATTTAGAATTAAAACTACAACAATGCAACAATGGAGAGTAAAAAGAGAATTTCAAAGACTTATTAAAAATAAATTTGATGAATTACATATTGAAATCCCGTTCCCTCAAAGAACTTTGCATATTGAAAAAGATTTAGTTTGATTGTAAAGTTTTGTTAATGTTAATTTTTATAAATAGCAAATTATTTTTTTTCAATTTTTGGTATAATTGTTATAAGCATACGAGGTATAGTTGGCATGCAAATTTCTGCAATTAATTTTAATAATAGTTTTAAAGGTCGCCATTCTTATGATGAAGTAATTGATGTTCCGTCAGAGATAGTAAGAACTAAAAGTTTTGATGATGTTATGGACAGAGTTGATTTAAATCAAGTCGCAGATACAATTAAAAATGTACCTGACAATAAAACAACTGCTCCTATAAAAACATTTGCATTAACTGCTATATATACTTTGGCTGCTTTCGCTGCTACAAAACGTGTTTCACAAGCAGCATTAAAGAGTTTGGAAGGTAAATTATCATTAGACAAACCGTTAAATAAACTTGGTAAAATCGTAAGCAAAAAAATAAATGTTTTAAAAGCTCAAAAACCTGTTGATGTTACAAGTGTCGGAACATTCTTTAAATCCGCATACACTAAAACAACAAAATTATTAGCAACAGCTTTTGATACTATTGGCAGAGCCGGTATAACAGAGGCAGATAAAGCACTTTGTAAAAAACAACATTTGGCAGTTGGTGCTTTTGCTGCTAAGAATGCAATGAGAAAGATTACCTCAACTGCTTTAGGCGTAGGTACAGCAGGTGTTACCGTATCAGCAAGAACTAAAGACAAAGACGGTAATGGCGTTCCTGATTGCGCAGAAAACAAAGAAAGTATTTTAGGTACTGTAAAAGCAGTTGCTGAAGTTCTTCCCGGTTTAGATGCAGCAATTAGTGCGGCTGCTTAAATCTTATCCCATTCTGCTCATTTGCATAATTGCTTGCATTTGCGCTTGAGCAAGTGCAATTAAATATCGCATTGATTTTTCTGCAATCTCGGCAAATGCAACCGCAAGTCTTTTTGCAGATTGTGCATCATATTCAACATCTTTTGCTTTCTTTAAATCTGCATCAGCCCATTTCTTTTCGAGTGCCGCTCTCGGTGATATTTGACTTAATGCTTTAGCTTTTTTATTATCAGGAAGTTCGTTAACTTTATATTTACTCAAAAGAGCATCAGCTGCTGCTTTCTTTTTATTTGCTTCTTCCTGTGCTTTTTGTGCTTCTTTTTCGGCTATAAGAGCTTCTTCTTTCTTTTGCTCTGCTATAGCTTGTTTTTCTTCACATTCTTCTTTCTTTTCTATGTACTCATGATATAAATGTCTTGCATAAGATTTAATTGCTTGACCTTTAGCACTTTCCCAGAATTTTTCAACAAAACTTGTATAATTTGTTTTAATTTTTTCATAAGTTTTTGTTATGGTATCTGACAATTTATCAAGAAAACTTTTTGAATATCCTGCTTTTTCAGAACCTTTTTTAAGTCCTTCATAATAGCTTTCATTATATTCTTGAGTTGCTTTTAGGACTCCTTCAGCACCTTCTTCGCTACAATGTTCGGATATCGCTTCTGAGGCTGTTTTTAATCGTTCATCATTTTCTTTTTCTTGTATTTCGGCCTGTTTTAATAAAAATTCTTCACGTTTTTGTCTTGTTTCGTTTGTATCTTTACCGAATATAAGATTAGCCCTTGAATGATCACGCATTGAGCGGAAAGAACCTTCGTGTTTATATTCCTTTTTCAATGTTCCTAAAAGTTTTTCCAACTCTTCGGAAGTTTTTGCGTTGTTTATATCTTTTATAATTTCCTGAACTTTTTTTGTATCTAATTCTTTAGATAATTTTTCAAATTCTTCACCTGTTATTAAGCCTTTATTCATAGCTATTTTGCCCATAATATATATGTGCATTTTTTGTTTAATTTCAGGGTCATTTTCATCTATACCGAGGTTTTTAAAATCCTGAATCATCTCTCTGTATATTTTTTTGAATTCAGAGTGTTTGGCTTTAATTTTTAAGGCTTTATATTTTTTTTGTAATTCTTCTACATCTTTTTTATCATTAGTATTAAAACATTCAGCAATATCAACTTCATGTTCTTCCGTTGATGTTCCTTCAAAAGATATAGTAATCGGATTTGAAGTTTTGCTTTCTGATGCTGTTTCATCAGATTTTTCGGTATCACTTACTTCCGATACACTATTTGCGCTATTCAATTTATACAAGTCAAAACTGATGCTTTCTGTCATAAATCGATTTCTCTTTCCTAATATAGGGCATGCTTATACACATGCTTTCTTTCCATACTTAAATAAAAACATTTTTTCCTAAAAAATTGCTTAAAATATAATAATTTATTAAAATTTCATCTGCTTTTAGTATTGCAGAAGTATAAAAAATAATTTAGAATGTTAGAAGCAAGTATCATTATGGAGTTAATATATTGGCTTATTTTGAAAATGTTTTGGCAATAATTCCCGCTCGTGGCGGGTCTAAAAGATTACCGGGGAAAAATATTAAAGATTTAAACGGAAAACCTCTTATTGCACATTCTATTGAATTTGCATTAAATTCACCTGAAATAAATAAACTCATTGTATCGACCGATGATGAAAATATTGCAAAAGTCGCAAAAGAGCATGGTGCGGAAGTTATGATAAGACCGTCCGAACTTGCACAAGATACAACAAAAACTGCTCCCGTATTGGTGCATGTGGTTGACGAACTGGAAAAAACAGGATATAAACCTGACATAATAATATTGCTGCAAGCAACATGTCCTGTAAGAATAAAAGATTTAACTAAAAAAGCTTTTGAAATTTTAGAAAACAATCCTCAATATGACAGTATTTTTACAGGCTTTCAAAAGTCTTACACAATGGCATTATGGTCTAAAACACCTGATAATAAGGCAACAGCACTTTATGATTATCATTTAAGACCACGTTGGCAGGATGTTGAAGTAAATAATAAACTTATTGGTGAAGACGGCGGTTTTTATGCAATAAAATATGATGCATTTAAAAAATGCAAGGATTTTATAGGCGAAAACCCTTATATTTATGAAGTATCACCAACAGTTGATATCGATACGGAACAAGATTTTAAAAGAGCAGAAGATTTAATGAAAGGATAAATTATGAAGATACTTATTGCAAATGATGACGGCATACAAGCTACAGGAATAAATACTTTAGCAAAAGAATTATGCAATGAAAATGAAGTTTATATTGTTGCACCCGATCAGGAAAGAAGTGCAGCAGGACACGCTTTAACATTAAACATGCCAATCCGTGTAAGAGAAGTTGATTTAGGGATTCCTGTTGCTAAAGCTTATGCAATTTCAGGAACTCCGGGCGATTGCGTAAAGATGGGTATAACCGAAATTTTAGATGTAAAACCTGATTTGGTTATTTCAGGCATTAACCATGGTCCGAACTTAGGAGCTGACGTTTTGTATTCAGGAACAGTTAGTGCTGCTATGGAAGGGGCGGTTTTAGGTTATCCGAGTATTGCTGTTTCACTTTGCGATTTGAACGGAAGCAGTTACAATATTAAACCAACCGCAAAATTTGTAAGTAATTTTATTAAAAAAATTCACAACATAAACTTTCCTAAAAAAACCATTTTAAATATTAACGTACCTGACGGCGAACTAAAAGATATGAAAGGTGTTTGCATTGTTAAATTAGACATGAGAATGTATACGGTTGCATACGAAAAACATTTTGACACGAGAGGAAAAGTTTATTATTGGATGGCAGGCGAACCAATCAGCGAAAACCATGAACAGGGAACAGATATTTCAGCAGTATTGCAAAATAAAATTTCAATAACCCCTGTTACGTTTGAAATGACTCACAAGAGCATTATGCCTGATTTGGAAGTCGTTTTTGCAACTTCAACTTGTGAATAAGAATAAATTAATATAATAAAGAAGCCTTGTGAAATTCACAAGGCTTTTTATCTATTATTTTTGGATTATTAAACTAATGTAATTATTTTGTTCTGAAGAATACATCAAGTATATGTACTTCTTCTACTACATCCAGTATAAATTGTTTTACACCATCGACAATTGTACTTGCATAACGTGTGAATTTACCCCACAAGCTCGTATCATTACCATATTCATCTTTTAATTTATCGCCACTTTCATCGTATTTAACTGTTGCTTCTGTGGATATGCTTATGATACCTTCTTCTTCAAGAGTATGAAGTTCACCTTCATCGGTTATACCATTTTTATTCATATCGCACCATAGTTGCAAATCAAAATATATCGGATCATCAACTGTGATATTGCCATCTCCATCCAAATCATATTTAGCAAGTTCTTTGTATCCGTTTTCTTCACCGTTTTGATCACCAAACAGTTCTTTACCACTCGTGATTTGTCCGTCTTTTTTATCAATATCTGTATCATGATCATATACAAGGAATGCATTATCGAATTTTGTTTGTTCCTTTGTCCAAGCGATTTCATCAGGATCGCCGTCGGCATTAAGATCAAATACTATACCATCTTCGATAGATGTAAATTCTAATCCGTCATTATTTAAGTCAAATATAAGTGGTGAATTATTTCTGTAATAACCCCAAGCAGTATAAGAGCATGATAAACCTGCATAGTTATTTATATTAATTGTATAAGGACCTACGTTTTTATTTGAACCTTTATCTTTTATGAAATTATATAAACCGCTTGATACAACACCCCAAGAATCAAGAGGATAACTAATCATATTACGTTTTTTACCTTTTGAATCGTAATATGAGTAAGGTATTTCGGCAATAACACTACCGTTTTCACTTAATATATAACTTACAACGTCATTAGCAGGTGTTGTTGTTGAGCAACCTGATGTTTTTTCGGAATATCCGCCCCAACCGTTTGAATTTACACATCTTGAAGAACCTTTATTTGCATAGAATGATCTGTCAGGACTAACTTTCCCGATTACACCGGTATAACCTGCTTGAAGTAGTAAGTTCTTCAATGACCTATTCAATGCACCATGGTCTAAAGACATAATGTATATTTTTCCATAGTCAGGACAATCAACTACAGTTTGGCAAGTATTATAATTTACAATTTTATAACCTGCAGCTGGAGGAGGGCAAGAACAATCACATGTTGCTTTACTTGTTCTTACTTTTGGTGCATTACAAGATTCTTTACATTCATAATCACATTTATCACCTGTTACTTTATGAATACTTGTATTTGGTAAATCAGTCATTGTTGCGTTAGCTCTAGAAATTGAAGAAGCAAACGCTAAAGGAACACTAAGTCCGATTAAAGAAGCTAAAACTAATAATCTTTTCATTTATTTATCCTCCTTAA
>JAKSUS010000070.1 GCA_024408745.1 Candidatus Gastranaerophilales bacterium
ACCCGGGTACAGGTGCTAAAAGTTTAGCATTCTCAGGTTGGACTGTTGGTAAAGGCGTTTATGATATCGCTAAAGAATCAGTAAGTGGTACTTTTGGTGTTATTTATGAAGCTTTTGACGAATTAATTTATGTATTCGTTCCAAGCCTTTCTAATGATTCATCATTGAATCCTAACGAAGAATTAGTAATTGTATTCTAATTCCGAAATTAGATAAATTTGAAAAACTGTCTTTGTGATTTTTCTCAAAGGCAGTTTTTTTATTGCCTAAAAAGGGAATAAAAATTCATAAAATATATTTCATAATAATAATGAAATTAATAATTTTGAAAGGAATATTTTATGAAATTTTTAGTAAAAAAAGCGCCCGAACATTTTTTAAAAACGGTTAATGATGAAATAAATTCTCTTTTAAACAGACATTTTGACAGTTATTTCCCTGAGGCTGCCTATTTAGAAGAAATTGATAAATTTTACATGCCTGTTGAAATTGAAGATAAAGGTAAAAGTTATCAAATCAAAGCAGAATTACCGGGTGTAGAAAAAGAAAATTTAGATATTGATATTGATAAAAATTATTTAATAATTAATGCTAAAAAACACGAAGAGAACAAAGAAGAAAGCAATAATTATAAGAGAACGGAATTCAGATACGGTGAATTTTCACGAACAGTTTATTTCCCTGAAGAAATTGATGTTGAAGAAACCAAAGCAACTATGAAAAACGGTATTCTTGAAATTCATGCAAAGAAAATGCAGGCAGATAACAACAACCATAAAAAATTAACTGTCGAATAAACTACTTTTGTTTATAAAATTCTATCGGTTTAAATTGCAAAGTACCTGCGATTTTGCCGATAGTTTTTACAGTTTTTGTAAACACATTAAAAAATCCTGTTAAACCAAACAATAACGAAGGTATTAGCAAAATTAAATTAAATAAAAGTACAATTAATAAATTAATTAAATAAATTATTTGTTTTAATATATTTTTATTTTTTTGAAATTTTGCATAAGTTCCGCAAAAACCTGCAAAATATGCTCTTTTAAAAATATATTTTAAAGTTGCTCTTTCGCCTAAAACAGGCTCATAAACAATTGAGTCGGAGTTTTGAATTATATTATAACCGAGTTTAAAAGCTTTTGATGTGAAATCTATATCTTCTCCGCCTGAAAAATTAAATTCCGAAGAAAACTTTAAATCGTTTTCGCGGATTAATCTTACCGGAATGAATACATTATCTGTTGCACAAGATGATTTTATTATGCCTGTTTTTTTCGTAGTTTTTTTCTTAAAAATCATATTGTTTTGAATATATTTTGGAATATTATCATCAAAACTGTTTATTGCAATTCCGGAACTTATAATGTCATCTTCATATTGATTATATAGTTTTAAATGCTCTAATAAAGAGTTTTCTTCGAGAATTTCATCATCATCAAATAAAAAAGCATGGGTTGCGCCTAAATTTATTGTTTCATTTAACAATCTGTTTCTTGCATTAGTCAAACCTGCATTTTCTTCAACGAAGTAATTAATTTTTAAATCAATATAATTTTTTGCTTCTGCAACAATGTTTTTGGCACTTTCATTCTTATCATTATCAATTATAAGAATTTCAACCTTATTATTTTCAGGCAATTTTAAATCTTTAATTGAAAACAATAAACTTTTTAACTGCTCAGGTCTTTTATAAGTGCAACATGCTAATAATATAAAATTTATCTCTTCTTTTTGCATAATGATTTTTCTTTAAAATTACTTGTAAATTTTAGCATACAAGCAATATTATGGCAAAAAATTGATTAATGTTTATATTAATAACTATTTAAATTATGGCTTTTTTGCGATAAAATAGTTTTGCTTTAAATCTTTAAGGATAAATAATGTTTATTGAAATATTAAAAGATGCTTTTAAATTAATGAGAAAAAATTTAAACTTAACACAGCTTATTTTCATATTTTTTATTCTTATAACGCTTATTGCACCTGTGTTTTCAAGTTTGAGATTAAATATAAAAGCAATTCCTTTTATATTGTTATTTTTTGCTGTAGTTTGTATGTTCTTCGCAGGTCTGTTTTATGCCTTCAAAAAATCTGTTGATTATGAAACAGAACCCCCAAAAAATGATAATACTTTTGACCTTTCACCACTATACTTTGCGGAGTTTTTTCAGGGTGTAGGAGGATATTTTATAAAATTTTTATTTGCAGGAATATTTGTAACAATTTTATTTATTTTATTATCAATGGGTTTTGATTATTTTGTTGCTCATTACATAGTTATTCCTGCAAAAATAAAATTCCTTTTGAGAAGTGATATTATTTTTAATGATGTAAAACTAAATGAGTTTGTAACTTCATTAACTCAAGCTGAAAAAATAAAACTTGGTAAATTATGTTTATCGGCATTAAGCGGAATGTTTTTGTTCGGTTATTTTACAATGCTTTATCCTATAATTTTAGTTGTTAAAGAAAACAACTTTTTTAAGTCATTGTTTATATCAATAAAATATTTATTTAAAAATATCCCCATTAGTTTGATTTTATTTGTATTTTTCAATACATGCCTGTTAATGACATCTTTAATAAATGCAAGTGTTGCAAATAATTTTATTGTTTCAATTTTGGTAATTTTACTCCAATGTTATTTGAATGTTTGGTATATTTTAAGTTTGTTTGTGTATTATGAAAAAGTCAAATAACGTAATAGCAATAATAGGCCCGACTGCAACGGGTAAAAGCGATTTGGCAATTGAACTTGCTTTATCCTTTAATACAGAAATAATTTCTGCGGATTCACGTCTTGTCTATAAAGATTTTAATATCGGAACCGCTAAACCTACTATGGAAGAATTAAATAAAGTTAAACATTACTGCGTTGATATTGCTTCACCGCTTGATGATTTTAGTGTGAGTGATTTTAAACAAGAAGCAACACAAGCAATAGAAAAACTGCATAACAAAAATAAACCTGCAATAATTGCAGGCGGAACGGGATTTTATGTAAAGAGTTTACTTGAAGGCTTAGAAATTCCACACGTTCCTGCTGATGAAGATTTCAGGCAAAAAATGAGAAAACTTGCAGAAGAAAAAGGAAATGAATATCTTTATAACATTTTAAAAGAAAAAGATAAAGAAACTGCAGACAAACTCCATGCGAATGACGTTTTCAGAGTGATAAGAGCTTTGGAAGTTATGGATAAATTAAATGTTAAAATGTCCGTTGCTCAAAACAAAAATAAACCGGATTATAATATTATTTATATATTTTTAGACGCAAAAGACAGGAAATATTTATATAACAGGATTAATAAAAGAGTTGAAATAATGCTGGAACTCGGTTTAGTTGAAGAAGTTAAAGAATTAATAAATAAATACGGAAAAACTGTTTCATTATTAAAGACTTTGGGGTATAAAGAAGTTAGCAGTTATCTTGATAACGAAATTTCTTATGAAGATATGGTTGAACTTATCAAAAAGAATACAAGAAATTTCGCAAAAAGACAGTTGACATGGTTTAGAGCCGTTGAAGATACAAATAAATTCTATATTGATGAATTTGATAAAAATGAAATTTTAGTTAAGGTAAAAGAAAAATGTTTAAGTATGATGTAATAGTTGTAGGTGGCGGGCATGCCGGAATTGAAGCGACTTTAGCTTGTGCAAAATTAGGTTGTAAAGTCTTATTAACAAGTATAAATCTTGATAATATTGGTTTAATGCCTTGCAATCCTGCAATTGGAGGCCCTTCAAAATCAAATATAGTCAGAGAAATTGATGCTTTAGGCGGAATTATGGGAATCGCCGCAGATGCAACTTACATGCAAATGAAAACTCTTAACACAACAAAAGGACCTGCAATCAGAGCCCTAAGAGCACAATCTGATAAAAAAGAATACAAAGCATTTATGCGAAATATTTTAGAAAGTTATGAAAACATTGATTTAAAACAATGTTGTGTATCATCAATAATTGTTGAAAACGGTGAAATTAAAGGTGTTACAGATGAGTTAAATCAAATTTACTCTGCACCTTGTGTTATTCTAACAACAGGAACATCTTTAGAAGGCAGAATTTATATAGGCTTAGAAAGTTTCAGAGCCGGAAGATTAGGCGAATTCCCTGCAATCGGTTTATCTGACTCCTTAATGCAAAACGGTTTAACATTAGGCAAATTAAAAACAGGAACTCCTGCAAGAGTAGATGCAAGGACAATTAATTTTGATGTATTAGAAAAGCATTATGGCGATAAAGAGTTGAGTTTCTTCTCTTTTGAACCTGATAGGCCAATAAGAAAACAGTATCCCTGCCACTTAACAAGAACAACTAAAAAAACTCACGAAATTATTTTAGCAAATCTTGATAAATCGCCTCTTTATGCAGGATTAATTCATGGCAGAGGTCCGAGATATTGTCCTTCAATTGAAGATAAAGTCGTAAGGTTTAAAGACCACGATTCACATCATATTTTTATCGAACCTGAAGGCAAAGACACATATGAAACTTATGTTCAAGGGTTTTCGACGAGTTTGCCTGCTGATGTTCAAATTCAAATGCTACAATCTTTGCCCGGATTAGAAAATGTTAAAGTCATAAAACCTGCTTATGCGGTTGAATATGATTATGTTCCTGCTATTCAATTAGAACATTCGCTTATGACAAAGAATATAAAAGGTTTGTTCTGTGCAGGACAAATTAACGGAACAAGCGGTTATGAAGAAGCAGCAGGACAAGGCTTAATTGCCGGAATAAATGCAACTTTATACCTTCAAAATAAAGATATGATTACATTATCGAGAAACAGTTCTTATATAGGAACTTTAATTGATGATTTAGTTACAAAAGAAATGGACGAACCGTACAGGATGTTGCCATCACGTTCGGAATACAGACTTATTTTAAGACAGGATAATGCTGATGAAAGACTAACCGAATTAGGATATAAAGTCGGCTTGATATCAGAAGAAAGATATGGAAGATTTAAAAACAAAATGCAGTCAATCAAAGATGAAAAAGAACGTTGCAAGTTGGAAAAAATTTCACCTACAAAAGAAAACAATGAAGTTTTAAATAAATACGGCGTTACATTAGAAAGAGGTTACAGAATTGCCGATTTATTAAAACGTCCCGATATTAACTACGAAATTATAAAAGATGTTGATAAAGCTACAAGAGATTTGAATTTACCCAAAGAAGTTTACGAGCAGGTTGAAATTCAAATTAAATATGACGGTTACATTTTGAGGCAAAATGCACAAGTTGAACAGGCTTCTAAATTAGATAAAATTAAATTTCCCGAAAATATTGATTTTATGGCGATTGAACATATTTCATCAGAAACAAAAGAAAAATTAAATAAAGTTCAGCCTAAAACAATAGGACAGGCGGCAAGAATTGGCGGAATAAAGCCTGCTGATATTTCTGTTTTAATGGTACTTGCCGAAGCTAAAAAACTTGGTAAAAAGCAATAAATAACTTAACAAAAAGTTACACTCCTTTGTGTTTTTTTTGTACGGTGTTAAATTAATACTTGTACATCAAATCAGGAATGGGAGAGATTATTTTGAAAGGTTGGAAGAAAATTAAATTGCCGCATGTTAAACATAAATGTTGCGGTTTTACTTATGACACGCAAAATCCTGCGAGTTATGAGTATTTCAGATGTTTTGCACATAAAAGTTTGAGAGAGAAAATTGCGGATATAGAAGGTAATTTTTTCAATGTTAGTTTTTGTATTACCATTTGGCTTGTTTGCAAAAATAATGAATGTATTACGAGTTTTACATTTTATTATGATAAATCGAATAATTTGATTACGAAAATACAGAAACGAGGAATAAAATATCTATTGGGTTTGAAAAAATTGTTTCTTGAAAATATTCCGATAAAAATCAAATGACCTAAACTTGAAATCGGCAGTAAAAAATATCTTTGGCGATACACTGATTGTAACCCCAAGAAAAAATATGTCAGTAACATATATAATTTTGATGATGTAAAAGTAGGTGAAACAAAACCTCAAGAAGTAATAATATATAAAAAATAAACAAAAAAATATCCTTTTTTGGGTAAAGGATATTTTTTATTATTAAAATTTATTTATTAGTTACCGTAGTTGAAAGATTTAGCGCCCTGGTCAACCATTTTTTGTGCGCCCTCTTTACGTTGTTGAACGACTTTCAGTTGATTTTCCAATTGAGTTATTTGCATATCCATTGTTTTTTCGTATTGTGCCATTGCGGTTTCACGTGCTGTTAAAGCATTCAAAGCGTTCTGAATAGATTGGTTATTAGGATCACTTGATGCTTGTTGTAACAATGTTGATTTTGCGTTTGCAATGAAGATGCTATTCATAGACAACGCCATACGTGCATCCATTTTTTGGTTAATACGGAATGTAAGGTCGTGTTCCATCGCTGTTA
>JAKSUS010000071.1 GCA_024408745.1 Candidatus Gastranaerophilales bacterium
AAAATTTATATAAATTCTCTTCCCTGACTTTTAGAGAATAGGCTTCTTTTATCGCATCAATTAAAGTCTTTATGCTAAAATTTATACTTTTATTTGTAAGATAAATTAATCTTGTTAATTTATTATTCGTTTCCGTATCGGATTTTTTATAAGAGTAAGCATTTTTAGCATAAAAAGCAATTTGTGTAATATGATAAAACAATAAATCCTGCAAGGCACTAACGGCAGGATTTTTTGATGCAAATTTTCGCGGTCTTATATAATTATTTTCGTTACTTGCAGAGCAGGCATGTTCCATTAAACTTTCCCTCCATATTTATAATTTATATTTGGAGGCAAGAAAATTCATTCTACTTTATAGAAGAATGTAGGCTAATATATTTTTAAGCAAAATAAAAGCCGTCAATTTGACGGCTACTAGACTTGGGGAGGAGGTTTGGAATATGACCTTTCGGTCATCTCACATTTATATAATCGGCATATTTTTTAAAAACTTTAATGTTTTGTTTAAATATCCTCCAAACGGATGAGAAAACAAAAATTATCAAATATAAAAAACATTTTTTATTACTATAAATTAAGTATTTCACTATTTTTAACTATTAGAGTATAATGTATTAGGGAAAATAGAAGAACAATTATGCTTAAATTTATTCGTTCAACAGCAATGAAAATTATAATATTAGTGCTATTACTGGCAGCAGTTATTTTTTGCTGGAAATTTCCACATAAATTGGTTACCGCAAAAAATATCGTAAAAGCATATTATTATGTATACAAAGCTGATGAACAATACAAAAATAAAAATCTTTTCGGTGCAATTAATCTTTATCAAAGAGCATTAAAATATTATCCTGCACATGCAAAAGGTAATTATAATTTAGCAAATATTTATGCTGTTTATGAAGATTATATAAGTGCATTAAATTATTACGAAAAAGCTGTTTTATATAAGCCTAAATTTATGAATGCAAGAATTGCTTTGGGCATTTTATTATCAGAAAAGTTTTTTGAATACGACAGAGCAATAAAAGAATATGACTTAGCGATAAAAAAAGCTCCTTTTCAACTTTCTATTCCGCCGCTTATTCCCATTATTTATAATAATGAAGAATACTTAAAATATAATAAAGCAGTTGCTTATTATAATATGGGATTAGCATATAAATGGAAATCTCTTGTTTACGGTCAAGAACCGATAGAAATAAAAATGAGTTTACAAAATGCCGTTAAATCTTATAAAAATTCTTTAAAATATGATAAGGACAATTATGAAACTTTATTTAATTTAGCCTTAGCTTTGCAACTATTACACAGCAACGGAGAAGCCAAAAAAGTTTATTGTAAATGTATAAATATGCGTCCGTTTGATTATGATGCACATTATAATTTGGCTATTTTATTAAGAGAAGAAAACAGCTTCTTAGATGCAATGCTTGAGCTTGAAAAAGCCGCACTTATTGTTGATGCAGAAAGCGACGGCTACAAATCAAGATATATATATGATGTTTTAAATGAAACAAGTGCAAAATTACACTCGCAGGACAATTATGCAAAATTAAAAGAAGAATTGGACAATTCACCGTTAAATAATTATGAACCGACCTTCATAAACGGTAAAATTGTTGCATCAGAGGAATTAGACAAAGCAATGTTAAAAAATATGCGTACTTGTGGCGCTTGTAAAAATTTTAATGTACAAACAATTCAAGGTGATAATGCTAAATAAAATAGTAGGTTACATAAGTTCAAATAAAAAAAATCCTGTTGAGAGAGATGTTGAATTAAAAGTTCAACGTGAAAAGATTTTGGATTTTTGCAGAAAAAGAGGCTTAATGCTCCTTGAATTTTATGAAGAACCCGCCAACAGTACGGAAGATTATAAAGCAGAATTGTTCAGACTATTACATGATGCCGCTGCCAAAAAATTTCAACACGTTATAGTTTTGAGTTTAGATAGAATTGCCTTTGATAAAGTTGCAAAAGTTTGGGTAAATGATGAATTAAAAAGCCATGGCGTAAAACTTCATTCTTTAACCGAAAATATGGTTTTATCACCTGATGCCGATGAAAAAACTTTATCTAAAGCAGAAAAACTTAAAAAGAAAGTCAGAGATTTGCCGTCTTTGCCTGAAATTGTGAATAAAGTCATAGAATTAGTACAAAATCCTAATTCTTCAGCAGCACAACTTGCAAAAGTAATTTCAAATGATGCAGGTTTAACTTCAAGAGTATTAAGACTTGTTAATTCGGCTTATTACGGTTTCCCGAAACAAATTGCCTCAATTCAGCATGCAATTGCGATTTTAGGCTTTACAACAATAAGAGGCCTTGTTTTATCTTCAAGTATTTTTAAAATGTTTGCACCAAAAGATAATGCGGTTAAAATGCTGGATTATAAAAAACTATGGAGTCATTCTTTAACCTGTGCAATTATTGCCAAGAAAATCAGCAAAATGCTAAAAATACCTGATGATGACAATATGTTTAGTGCATCAATATTGCATGATATGGGTAAAATTATTTTAGACCAGTATGACCATGGGAATTATATTATTGCCTTATCTGATTTTGTTGATTTGGATTTAATACAAAATCTTGAAGCAGAAAAGAAATATTGCGGGTTAAATCACTGTGAAGCAGGTGATTTAATTGCACAACATTGGAATTTACCTGATGCGATTTCTGAAGTAATAAGAAATCACCACGCACCTCAGGAAGCATTGGAAGAATATCAAAAAATGACTTGTATAATCGCTTTAGCAAACGTTTTTGCCGTTTTACATGAAAAAGATGACATGGAATTAAATTTGATGTATATTAAAAACATTGATTTGGACATTTTAAATATTAATAACAGTAATATTTTTGATATATATTATTATTGTACAGAGGAGTTAAAAGAAGAAGGAAGCATTGACCACTTCTTCGATTAAGATATATAAGGAGGTATAAAGATGGCTCTAACATCTACAAAAAATGAAAACAGTTATTTGTTTAAAGAAATTATGGAACAAGGCAAAGTTTTCAAAGACTTGTGCTCAAAGTTCATTGATGCAAATTATAATATAAAAGAAGATGTTTTCCCTGTGAAAAACTGGAACAAAATTGTTATTTGTGCAAGCGGTTCTTCTAAAAACGCAGGTGAAATTTCTAAATATATTATAGAAAAATTAGCAAAAGTTTCTTGTGCAATTGAATACGCAAGTGAATATGCACACAAAGACAATGTTTTAGGAAAAGACGATTTATTTATCGCTATTTCTCAATCAGGTAACACTGCTGATACTTTTGAAGCCTTGAAAAAAGCAAAAGCAGCAGGCGCTACAACATTTGCAATTACAAACTGCGAAACTTCAAAAATTCATACTAATGCAGACTATAAAGTTTTAGCAGATGCAGGTGTTGAAAACAGTATTGCAGCAACAAAATCATTCACTGCTCAATTATTGATTTTATTTGTATTTGCAATGAAATTAGCAGAAAAAACTCAAAATGCTGATTTAACTGAATTTAAAAAAGAATTTGTTGCATTAGGTGATAAATATGATGAAGTTTTTGCTCAAAGAGAAAAAATCAGTGCTATTGCACAAATTACTAAAGAAGCAAAAAGCCTTGCAGTTTTAGGCAGACACATTAACTCAGCATTAGCTTTAGAAGGAAGTTTAAAAATCAAAGAAACCTGCTACATCAATGCAATGAACTCACCTGCCGGTGAATTTATGCACGGACACTTTGCGGTTTTGGATAATACAATTCCTGTTATCGCAATGCTTAATAAATCAGAAGATGAAGAAAACTACAAATTGGCTTTACATAACCTTTGCGAAATCAAAAGCAAACGTAACGTAAATGTTATTTTGATTAAGAATAGTGATGATTCAACTTCTGCTAAAGAAATCGGAACAGATTTAACCATTGATGTTCCGAATGTAAATTCAATATTCACACCGTTTATGAATTTGATTGTTTTACAGTTAATAGCATTTGAAACTGCTTCTATTCTTCACGATAACATTGACTCACCACGTGATTTAATCAAATGTGTTGCAGCTGAATAGTTAAATTATTTCAAATAAAAATGTTACTTCTTATTTTAAGAGGTAACATTTTTTATATTAAATCTTATTATATTACTTTCTCAACAAAGAATGTGAAAACTCAACGGGTTCCTGCTCAAAAGTCAAATAAACTATATCATTTGTTGTTGCTTTATCTTCTTCGTTGCCAAATTCATCAAGAATTTTTACCAATTTCGTTGAGAATTGATCTTTCGGGGAAATAAATTCATAAGTTTCGTTAACGTCAACGTTATTTTTAATTAAACCTTTATAACCTTTTTCGTCTTTGCCTAAAATTTGAACACAGAAAGTATTTCCTATGTCAGAAGGTTCTTTTGCATAAGTATAATTACCTTTTTGAGATTTATCCAAGAAAAATCCCGTTGTATAACCTCTGTTTCTGACTTTCCATAATTCATCTTTATAAAAATCAGCATTATAAGTGCCTTTTTCAAGATATTCATCAATAGCATGACGATAAGTTCGCGCAACACAAGAAGCATAATAAGTACTTTTTGTACGACCTTCGACCTTGAACGAATCAACTCCTGCGTCAATAAGTTTAGGAATATATTCAATTAAACATAAATCTTTTGGACTTAAAATTGTTGTACCTTTGTCATATTCGGTAATGTCATAATATTCACCCGGTCTGGTTTCTTCCAATAATTTATAATTCCATCTGCAGGGTTGAGCGCAGTTTCCATGATTTGCTTTACGTTCATCAGCAGTCATATAGTCGCTTAACAAACATCTGCCTGAAAATGACATACATTGTGCACCATGAACAAAAACTTCAACTTCAATATCAGGAACATTTTTCTTAATTGTCGCAATTTGTTCTAAAGATAATTCTCTTGCCAAAATTACTCTTTCAACACCCATATCACGCCAGAATTTTACGGCTTCGGTATTTAAAATATTGGTTTGAGTGCTTACATGTAAAGGAATATCGGGAAGTTCTTTCTTTAAAACATTCATAATTCCAAAGTCTGAAAATATTATCGCATCAGGGTTAGCTTCTTTGATTAAATTGATTTTAGATTTTAAAATTTCAATATCTTCATCAAAAGCGAAAATATTTGCGGTCATATAGGCTTTTGCACCTAATTCATGCGCTTTTTCGACTGCTGATTTAATATTAAATTCATCAATAATTTCGCCTGTTTTCATACTTCTTAGGCTCAAATCAACCATACCGAAATAAACAGCATCAGCACCATAAGTTATTGCATAATCAAGTTTTTCTAAGTTGCCTGCAGGCATTAATAATTCAGGCATTTGCTTTCTCCAAAGATTTTTCCGTTGAAGAACTTTCCATTTTTCTTTTTCTTCTTCTCATAAGGTCAACAAAGGCTTCCAGTCTTGTAATATAACCTGCTCTGCCTGTTTGTTCGTCCATAATCAAAGGCAAAATAGGAATTTTACAATCCTTTCTCATTGTCGGGAAAATATTTTGCGACATAATTTCAGGCATACAGGTAAAAGGTGAAATGTGGATAATTCCATCCGTTCCTTTATCGTTTGCATTGATAATATCGCTGATAGCTTCGATTGAGTCGCCACCTATATCTCTTGTTAAATATCTTTTTGCAAGTCTTGTTGAACGTTGAAGGTGAGTTTCACCCTTAATAAACATTTTAGGAATAATCGCATCTCTAAGCCAACTGCTGATGGTTAAAGTTCTGCGTGTCTGAACACCTAATCTTCCCAATTCTCTTTCAATGTATTGGTTTGAATAAGGGTCTAAAACCATAAAGATTTCGCCTGTTATATCAACGTTTAAAATTTCTCTGTTTTTATCAATTTCAACTTTTCTTATTTCTTCAATTGCATCTTTTTCAGCTTGTCTTAAATCTTTCATGGAAAAAGCATTTTCAACTTTTTTCAATCCTTTTTTGAAAGCTTTTTCGGTATCCCCGAATTTAATTTCTCTTGCTCTGTAGTATGAGTGAACGGTTTCAAGTTTATCAAGAACAAAAACTTTACTGATTCCGACAACAAGAGAACGTATGATTTTTAGCGGGTTTCTTACTCCTGTTAATTCAACCAAACCTTCATACATGATTTTAAGTTTACCTTTGTATAGGTCAAAATCAAAGTATCTTGCATTTAAGTTTAGGTCTTTTAAGGCATTTTGCATTGTTTTTCCATACTCGCCAAGTCTGCAAATTCCGGGAGAACTAATCATAACAACAGTATCTGCACCATGTTCAATAGCTTCAATAAAATTTCCTAAAATTAATTTATATGGCAGACACATTGCTTCAGGGCTGTATTTTGTACCTAAAGAAAGTGTTTTTTTACTTCTGT
>JAKSUS010000072.1 GCA_024408745.1 Candidatus Gastranaerophilales bacterium
ATTTATTAAAATAAAGGTGGACAAATTTGCACTCCAAAACAAAAGAACCTCTATGTAGTAATCACAGAGCCTTTCAGGCTCATTATCGGCTTTCAGCCGATTTATATAAATAGTTTTTATTATACCTAAATGAACCGAAGGTTCATAAAATTCGTGCACGGCGTATTTTGGGACAAAATACGCGCACATGTTTTCTTTGCGACCCGTTTCTTTTGCGCCAAAAGAAATGGGTCAAAATCCAAAATGTTGCTATTAAAAAAGTTCTCATAATTAATATTATAAGCAGAATTTAGTCAAATATGTTATGAACAATAACTATACATCGGGATAAAACTTTTTCATGCTATCATATAACTATGTTAAAGGCAGATTTACATATACACAGTAATATTTCAGACGGCAGCGATAGTATTGAAGAACTTGCGAAAAATATAAAGCTAGCAAAATTTGATGTTGTCGCTTTAACCGATCATGATACCGTTGCCGGTATAGAAAAAATGAAAAGTCTAATACCTGATAATATCAGATTTATCAAAGGTATTGAATTAACCTGCACGGCAGATAACGGTTTAAAATCACATGTCCTCGGGTTCAATTGCGACATTAAAAATAAAGAACTCTTAAATCTCATTGCTAAAGGGAAAATTTTAAGACGCAAAAAAATGGAAACGAGAATTGAATTTTTAAAAAATGTTTGGAATATTGAACTCACAAAAGAAGAACTTGAATGGTTATATTCAAGAGAAACCGTTGTAAAAACACATTTCGGAATCATTTTGGTCAACAGAGGTTTATCCGATAATTTGATTGATGCGATGGATAAATATTTTGACGGTTGTAAAACAGGCAACACAAGATTTGATACAAAAGAAGCAATTGACGCAATAATTTCGGCTGGTGGTGTTCCCGTTTGGGCACATCCGTTAGGCGGCGAAGGCGAAAAGCATATTGAAGAAAATTTATTTTTGCAAAGATTAGAAAAAATGATATCTTTGGGAATAAAAGGGTTGGAATGTTATTATTCAAGATATAATTTTGATGAAATTGAAATACTTTTACGAGCCGCCAAAAACAATAATTTATTAATTTCAGGCGGAAGTGATTATCACGGGGCAAATAAAACAATTCCGTTAGGGCGCTTAAATATTGATGATGAAATAATCGATGGGAATAAATTAAGCATTTTAAAATATTAAACTGCAAACAAATTAATACTATATTTTTAAGTATTTTCTTACGGAAATCAAACTTCCGCCTGCACCAACAAACACACCCAAAACAAAAACGCTTAGCATAACTACGTTTAAAGCGCCTGTGCCATTTACTAAACCTAAAAATCTCGCTAAATTATCAAGTTCACCCTGAACAAAATTTATCGGAATTAATGCAAGTAATGCACCCGTAAAACCATATAAACCGCCTTGTAAAATAAACGGTGCTCTGATATACCAGTTATAAACCCCCATAAGACGCATAATTTCAATTTCTGTTTTCTTTGATTGTATGGCAAGGTTAATTGTGTTACTGATTACAAACATTGTTAAACCGCCTAAAATAAACAGTACAACCAAAGTTACGATATTACTTATATCACTTGCACGCTGTATTTTATCAGATAAGTCTTTTGTAAATCTGACATCTTCAATTTCTTCCATTTTTTTAATTTTTGCAATGGTAGGTGTCGTATATTCTTGTTTTTTAACCTTTACATGTAAAGTATCAGGCAAAGGGTTAGAAATGTTAGGCACTTTCATTTGACGTTTCATTTCTGACCAGGCTTTTTCCTTTGTTGTTAAAGATACTTTTGAAACTTCAGGTAAATTCTTTATTCTGAAAATTGCATCTTTTGTACTTGCATTATTTTTTACATATGCTGAAATTTCCAAATCAGAACCGATTTGATTAATAAAACTTGATAATGCAATACTTGAACGGAACAAAGAACCGAAAATTGAAAGAATTGCTGCCATTGTCGTAATTACAACAAGATTCATCCACCCTGCCTGTGTTAAGAGCTTAACTGTTTCTGCTCCTATTCTGAACATTATTCTTATATCTGTTATTAAATTTTTCTTGGAATTTTTTTTCATAAGTCCTCGTTAATCGTAAGTTCCGCCTTCAACATCTCTTACGATTTCACCTCCGTCAAGTGTTATTACACGTTTTCTGAAATGGTTTACTATCATATGATCGTGAGTTGAAACAATAACAGTAATACCACGTTGGTTAATTTGGTCTAATATTTCCATAACTTCCATAGAAGTAGTAGGATCTAAGTTTCCTGTCGGTTCATCTGCTATTAAGAGCGGTGGTCCGTTTACAATCGCTCTTGCAATACCTACTCTTTGTTGTTCACCGCCTGATAATTCAGTTGGTTTTGAATACAATTTATGTGACAAACCTACAATTTTTAATGCACCTTTTACGCGTTCATCAACATCTTTTGAACGCATTCCCAAAGTTCTTATAACATAAGCAACGTTGTCATAAAAAGATAGGAATAGGCAATATTGTCAAACACAGTTTGATTTTGGAGTAATTTATAATCTTGAAAAACTATTCCCATGCATCTTCTTAAGTTAGGTACTTTATTAACGGAAATTCTTGAAACATCAACTCCTCCGACAATAACTTTACCTGTTGTCGGACTTTCTTCTCTGTATAACAATTTCATTAAAGTTGATTTTCCTGCTCCGCTTGAACCAACCAAAAAAACAAATTCACCTTTTTCAATTTCGAGGTTAATATCTTTTAATGCATAAGTATTCGGATAATTTTTAGATACGTTTATTAATTTAATCATAATATTTTGTAAAAAATTTCTTATCAATATTATTATATCAAAAACTATTTGTTATGAAAAATAATTTTACAAAATATAAAACGATTAAAATTTTAAATTTTTTGAACTTCTATTTTAAATGCCTTGCAAATGCTCATGAAAACATTATCCTGACTGTCTGCTATAATAATTTCCTGTTGTTTGTTGATATTGGGATTATTAAAAGCAGAAACACCCGCATATTTTTGCACCATATTTGTAAAAGAATCGAGTTTGCCTCTTCTTTTTAAAGAGCGTATTGCTTTTGAAGTTACAAAAAAATTTCCTGAAAAACTTATATTATCAATTTTCACATTAAACTCCTGTATTCACTTTTTTATATGGAATATGAAATTCTTCGCATATATCTAAAATTAAACCATCTTTTTTATTTGGGACTTTTATATTATACGATTTCCCTTTAAATAAGTCATCAGCTGATTTTGCATCAACTCCTGCTTCATACAACATAAATCGTATAAAGTCCTCATTTTTTGAAACTTTTTTATTTTTTGCATGTAAATCTATTCTAAAATTACTACCGAAATTTATATTATTAATTTGCATAAACTTCACCCTTAATGATAACAATTATAGTAAAATTCAAACAAAATAAAATTTGTTATTTTATATTTATTAATAAATAATAATTTGTTTTATGTAAATACTAAATAAACAATTAGGAATTGCATAAAAGGATAATTCTGTTAACTTCTTACTCGGCTTTATTATTAGTTTCAGTTGTTTCTTCGCTTACGGTTTCTTGTTTATTATCATTTTGCTTCTGATTGTTTTCAGAATTTTCTTCTTCGTTAATTGCTAAAACTTTTGCCGAATTATCTTCAATTTCTACTTTATTATTAATAAGTTTCTTTTTATATTTATCTTTTGCTTTAACTACATTTGCAGCATTAAGAGCAGCTAAGGAATTTAATGTTGCTCTTAATTGCGCAGATCTGTCAACAAAAGATGACTGTTGGAATTCTTCCTCATTCTGATTTTGTCCTCGGCGATCAAAGTATTCTTCACCTGAAGCTTTATCATTAGGATTGTTTGCAACATTTGTATTATCCATGTTTATTGTTGGGCGATTTATTTGACTTAAACTCATTCCCTCGGACATAGTTATTTTACCCTCGTTAATTCCTTAATTGTTATTGTATCAGTTTTTTAAAATTTTGCTATCATACAATTTATGTATAATCCGTTTCGTATTAATGGGTCTAAATTTTTCTTTTTGCTATTAATTTATAAAACTTGTAACATTTCTTAAAATTCGCTAAAATCAATACTAAATTATTTATGTTGCGGAATGTAAATCTTATATTAAACATGTCTATACTGTTATTATTTTAATAATATAATAATTTTAGGTTAGATTAATAAGGCGGTTAATATATGTCTGATTCACAAACTATGTTGAAGCTCGGTGAAGAGTATAAATTAGCAATTAGAAAGGCTTTAAGATTATTAGGTAAAAAGAATTTATCATTAATTATCCATGGCGCAAGTTTTCCTGCAGTTGACGAACAAGATACCGGTTTTGGCTCTTTTACCTCTCAAGGTGCAAGAAATTTAGTAGATTTTACAAAAGATATTTTCTCAAGTATTCAACTTGGACCTGCTGGTAAAACTAAATCTGTTGATTCGTCACCTTACACAGGAACCGTATTTTCAGATAATCCTTTGTTTATTGATTTGTATCAATTAACTCAGGAAAATTATGCAACTCTTTTAAGCATGGAAACATTTGAACAAATAGTTGCCAATAATCCTCAAAAAGGAAATAACAAAACCGCATATTCTTATATTTATGAAAAACAAAATTTAGCATTAAAAGAAACTTATAATACTTTTTTAAGAAAAATAGAAAATAAAGATTCAAAAGCACTTTCATTAAATAAAGAATTTGAAAAATTTAAAAACAATAATTCCGAGTGGCTTGAAAAAGATGCTATTTATGAGGCATTGAGCGTTAAACATAACAATGATTACTGGCCGCATTGGAATGATGAAATTGACAGAAATCTTTATAATATGGAAACAGAAGAAGGCAAAATTGCTGCTTCCCAAAGAATTGAACAATTAAAAACGAATTATGGTTATGAAATTGAGTTTTATAATTTTACACAATTTTTAATTTCAAAACAAAAAGAAGAAATGAAAAATTATGCCTTGAAAAACGGTATTAAAATGATTGCAGACAGACAAGTCGCTTTCTCAGACAGAGATTGCTGGGCTAATCAATCATTATTCTTAAAAGGCTGGTGTTTGGGTTGTCCGCCGGATTATTTCTCAAAAGACGGTCAGGCCTGGGGTTTCAATGTTATGGATCCCGAAAAATTATTCAGTCCTGACGGCTCATTAGGCGAAGGCGGAGTTTTGATGTTTAACCTGTTTAGAAAAATGTTTAAGGAAAACCCCGGCGGTGTAAGAATTGACCACTTTGTCGGTTTGGTCGATCCTTGGGTATATAAAGCAGGTAAAACTCCAAAAGTTGAAGATGGTGCAGGCAGATTATATTCTTCACCTGAGCATCCGGAACTTTCAAAATATGCTATACCATCTGTTGATGATTTAAACATGGATGTTAGCCCTGATAATGAATACAGGGTTAAAACACTTACTCCTAAACAGATTTCTTTATATGCAAGATTAATTGAAAAAATTATTATTGCTGCCGCTAAAACAGAAGGTGTCGATAAAGATTCTATTATTTGCGAAGATTTAGGAACGCTAACATATCCTGTTGAACAGGTTATGAAACAATTTGAACTTAACGGTATGAGGGTTACTCAATTTGTTAAACCTGAAGATCCTAATCATTCTTACAGAGGTAAAAACACAAAGGAAAAAGATTGGATAATGTTGGGTACACATGATAATGAACCTATTTCATTTTGGGCAAAAGCAACGATAAAAACACCTGAAATAGAATTGCATGCTAAAAATTTAGCTGATGATTTATGTTGGGATGAACATTATATCGGTTCTTATGTTGATATTTTGAAGAAAAATCCTATGGAACTTGCTAAAGCAAAATGCGTTGAACTTTTTGCGGCAAATGCACAAAATATTCAAATCTTCTTCTCCGATTTCTTTGGAATTGAAGATGTTTATAATAAACCCGGCACATCAGGTGATGCCAATTGGGCTTTAAGATTGCCGAATAATTTTGAATGGTTTTATTTTAATCAGTTAGTACAAGGTAAGGCTTTGAATTTAGCTGAAATCTTGGCATACGCCTTAAAAGTTAGAGGATTGGATAAAGATAATGCTGATTTAATTCAAAAATTAGAAAATTATGCAAAGATATGAAAGCCTGATTTTTGGATGAAAATCAAAATCTTTTTTGAGAATTTGTTTAATTAATTGTATTCGCCTTTTGGTATAAAGGCGAATTTTATTTGCATAAAATAAAAAAAACTGAGGTTTTTAGGCCTCAGCACTAGCACAGAAATAGTTA
>JAKSUS010000073.1 GCA_024408745.1 Candidatus Gastranaerophilales bacterium
TTGCGGCACCGATAACTGCCCATTTAGCCATTGGTCTGCTTGTGATTGGTTTTGCTAAATCTGCGCATTTTTTGTATGCAGATACTGCAAGTTCTTTACTTGAGGTAAAGAAGTTTCTTAATGCTGATGGTTTTGCACCTTCTGCTAAAGGTTTTGTTGCAAATAATGCTCTAGCAGCATTTACTAAACGTGTTTTTAAACCGTTTTTCAAGGAAACAGCATTGCCGTATTGAGTTCTTACAAAAGCATCAACTCTTGGCATTGTTTTAAGTCCTTTTTTAGCCAAGTTAATTGCTGATGGGGTAACAGAACCTACTGCTGCACCTGCAGCTGCTGCTACACCGTAACCTACGATTGGTGAATTTAAACTTAATTTTGAGTCTGACATATATATTCTCCTTAACACTAAAAATTATACCATGCTAATTTTTTACATGTGCATTAAACAGAGTAATAAATTTTTTTTGCTACTTTAATTATAAAGTTTTTTATTTTGTTTGGCAAAAAGTCTTGAAAATCAACAGACTCGCGTTTTTATGACTAAATGACCTTTCTTAACATAACTTAACAAATTAATAAAAATTGGCTTAACCGGTTAATTGTTATATGATTAAATTATGAAGATTTTAAGACAATTTATAATTTTTTTCATAGCGATATTCTTTTGCGGTTTTGGAACTGCAATAACTACTCAGGCAAATTTAGGAACGACTCCTATTTCTACTTTACCGTATGTTTTTACTTTTATGAGTCCTCTTTCTTTTGGAACGACTACTTTTATAATAAATTTCCTCTTTATTATCGGACAAATTTTTATACTAAAAAAGGAATTTAAAAAGATTGATTATTTTCAGGTAGTTACTTTGTTATTTTTTGGATATTTTATCGACTTAGGAATGTATTTGGCAGGTCTTTTTCAATCCGATGTTTATATTTTAAGAATGGTTATGCTTGTAATTGGTTCAATTGTTCTTGCTTTCGGCGTAACTTTAGAAAGACTTGCTGATTTCTATCTTCCTGGTGAAGGTTTGGTTCAAGCAATTTCGTATAAATATAAATTGGCTTTTGATAAAGTAAAAGTTTGTTTTGATGTTGCACAACCCACACTTGCAATTATAATAAGTCTGATTATTTTGCATAATATTTCGGGACTGAGAGAAGGTACAATTGTTTCAGCCTTTATTGTAGGACCTTTTGTTGGTTTGTTTTCTAAAATGTTTAAACTCAAAAGTTGATAAATTATAAGTTATAAGATATCATATTTAATTAAAAGAAGGGCTTTTATGAAAAATTTTATATTTATATTTTTATTTGTTTTTATTATTTCTTCTGTTACTTATGCAAGAGAAGAATTGCCGTCAAATGAAAGTTTTTACAGGGAGAGTGCAACAAAAGAAAATATTATCAATTCGGAATTAAAAGAAAATAATATAAAACAAATCGATAATAAAGATAAACAAGAAATTAAGCCGATTAAAACGAAAAAAGGCTTAACAAACTATCAGTATGATGAAGCTAATTTGCATTATTACAAATTTCAAAAATACGTTCAGGATAATATAAATTATTCTAAAAGCGGTAAAATGAAATATTAATTTGCTCTTGCATTTACATTATGCCCGATTGTTAAAATGAAATCAGCATAAGAATTTCTGTAACCGGCAGGAAGTGGCGTAAATGGTTGTGCTTTTCTTACTGCGCTAATTGCAAGTTCATCAATTCTTGTATCGCCTGATGGCGTTTTAACATTTAATATCATCAAGTTTCCGCTCTTTGAAATGCGTAAAAACAATACTGTTCTTTTGCTTGTATCATTTGTCGGAATTGACCAGTTTCTTACTACTTTTCTTTGTAATTCTGTTGCGTAAGGGTTTAAGTCAATATCTAAACCTTCATTTTTATAATTATTTGCAGTTTGTGGTCTTGGTGCACCTGCTGCCCCGTAAGTATAACCACCGCCTTTTTGCGTGCCGTTCCCTACGCTATCACCTGTTCCGCTACCTGCTGCGCCGGTTCCGCCTGCTTTAAACGTTGCATTGCCGGCATTAGGTGAGTGATAACCTGCTTTTCCCTGCATCCCCCAACCTATTTCGCTGTTCATTTCTGTTTTAGGCATATTGGCGGTAAATGCTGTCGGTTCATTTACTCTTGGTATGTAAGAACCTTTTTTCGCGGTTTTAGAGAAAGGTTTTGTCGTTTGTGAAGCAACTTTATCGTTTTTTAACGCTTTTTGATTAACGATTTTATCTCTTGAAATATTTTTATCTTTACTTTCGCTTTTTAAACTTCCTTCATCACCGTTATATGGTCTGTTATTTGGTTCAGGACCTGCTAAAGAAAAACGATCTCCGTGTGCATTTTTCATAATAAAAGATTTTTTAATATCGTATTTATCCGGTAAAACGAATTCAAAT
This sequence comes from Candidatus Gastranaerophilales bacterium, assembly GCA_024408745.1. Taxonomy (GTDB): domain Bacteria; phylum Cyanobacteriota; class Vampirovibrionia; order Gastranaerophilales; family JAILCC01; genus JAILCC01. Next base: position 2,415 of record JAKSUS010000073.1, read on the forward strand.
TCAATATCTCTTATTTTCAAAGTTGGTTTTTTGAATAAATCTAAATCAATTCCAAAATACATTAAGATATATACTAAAAACTTTGCCAAAAAGTATGCAATGCCAAGTAAAATTACATGAATAAGTACTGACAATAAAAATGCTTTTGTTAAAGAATATTTTTTGTCATTATCTGCAATAAATGTAGAAACCCCGCTAAATCCCGTAGCAGGTTGAGATTGCAGTATATCATCATCAGGGTTAAATATCTCTCTTAGTAGCATTTTTGGCTCCTTTGGTTTTGTTTAAATAGTCTTTTAAAACCGTTACTCTCTTTTTAACAGCAGGTGTATCTGCATCATTTGGTGCAAGTTTTACGAATTTTTCATAATTAGTTACTGCATCTTTATATTTTTTCTCACTATCAAAGATAACGCCTAAAATATAATAAGATAAAGGATATTCCGGTTTTTCTTTTATAACAATATTACTGTATTCTTTTGCTTTTGAGTTATTCTTTGCCCCCATGTAAATTAAAGCGGTATTTATATTAGCAGTAATATTTTTAGGCTCAATTTTTAGTGCTTTTTGATAGTAACTCAATGCCTGATTATTATCATTATTATTTTTGTAGATATTACCTGTTTTTACAAGTAAATTTGCATCTTTTTTATTAACTTCATAAACTTCAAGATAATATTTTAATGCTTCATCATATTTCTTTTGATTATAAAGAATATCTGCAAGACTTGTTTTCGCTGAAGTTAAATCGGGATTGAGTTCAAGTGCTTTAGTAAAAGCACCTTTTGCTTCATCAACTCTGTCTTTTTGATATAGCATTTCACCGTAAACCACATATAATTCAGCGTTATCAGGTTTTTCTTCAAGTTCTTTTTTTACATTGTTTACTATTTCATCAGAACTCAATGAAACTCCTATAATTTCTGAAATTCCTTTATACGCATCAATATTTTCGGTATCTAATTCCAATGCTTTTTTATAAAGACTAATTGCTTCGCCGTAAAATGCCTGACCATAAGCAAATTTGCCTTTGCTTACATAAGCGGTTGCCAAATCTTTGACGGCAAGTGGATTTTTCTTTAATGCAATTGATTTATTTAAATATGTAATAGTTTTATCATTATCACCCATTTGTGCATAAACAAGTGCGATATTATACATTAAATCGGCATCTTTCGGTTTGCTTTGAAGTGCATTTAAATAAAATTTCAATGCCTTTTCATAATTCTTTGCAACATGATAACAACGGCCGATTTCCTGTATTAAGTTGGGGTCATCTGGGTTAATTTCGAATGCTTTTTTGAAGGCACTTAAAGCATGGTTGATTTTATTATCGTTTTCATAAGCAACGCCCAAGTTAAAATAAGCATCAGCATTATCTTTCACATCTCTTGTGTAGGCTAAATAATAATCAATGGCTTCTGTATAGCATTTCTGTTCGGCAAGAAGATTCGCCAAATCTAATTTCGCGTTAATTAATCTCGGATCAAGTAAAATTGCTTTTTTGTAAAATTCTATTGCACTTATCGGACTTTTTAATGCCTGATAGTCTTGTGCCGAATACAAATAATTTAAAGCATTATTTTCATCTTTTGAAATTGCTGTTTTTAAAATTTCTAATGATTTTTTATAATCGCCTTTTTGAAAATATGCTTTTCCGTAATTTGTCCAATCGTCAAAATTATCGCCTTCCGTATTTAATAAATACTCATATTGTTGAATTGCACCGTCCGGTAAATTTAAATTCAAATAAGTTGTTGCAATATTTTTTCTTGCCTGTTGGTGTTCAGGATAGGCCTCTAAGAATATTTTATAATTCTCGATTGCTTCTCTGTATCTGCCTAAAGCGTTCTCAACAATTGCAATATTGAAATAATTGTATTTATAATCGGGAGCAAGACAAAGTGCCTGTGTGTAGGCTTCTAATGCTTCCGTATATTTATAATGTTCCTGATAAATATTTCCCATGCTTGTATAAGTTGATGAATCATCAGGTGTAATAATTAAAACTTTTTTGTAATGCTCTAAAGCGGTTTCCCACTCACCTTTTTCAGTCATAATTGCTGCAAGTTTTAAATAAATCATTGCTTCAAGAGGTTCAATCTTTAATGCTTTTTCATATTGTTTAATTGCACCGTCATAGTCGTTTATGGCAAATAACTTATTTCCGTTTTCGTAATACTTAAATGCTTTTTTGCTCATTGCGTTAGCATTATTTGAAAAAGTGAAACTTATTGCCAATAATAATATTAGTGCCTTTGTTAATTTTTTCATGTCATCTCTTCCGATAGTCTTTACAACAACATTTTATCAAAAGAAATTTCAATTTCCTAATATATAAAGTTACTTAACAATTAGAAGTTCAAAAATAATACATAAATATTATTTCACTTTTTTACGGTTTGAGATAAAATATTATTAAAGTTACAATTTTAAAATCAGAAGAGAAACCATGACAGACAAAGAGAAAGACAAAATAAAAGTTATAGACATTAACGATAATAACTTTTTTGATGATGCGGACAGTTATTTTGAAAAAAGTGCAAAAAGTTTAAACAGTGACGGTTTTTTAACAAAACTTGTTATAGTTGCGGTTTTGTTGAGTTTTGTATTTATTGGAATTGTTGTCTTTGCACCGTTAGATAAATTAAACAACTTGAGTTTTGATAAAAAAACTATAAGTAATGAACTTGCTAAAAGCAAAAATGACGGTTTTAACTTATTTAAGAAAAGAGAAAACATTTTACTTTTAGGTGTTGATTCAAACGGTGACGGTGCAGATCCTTTTGAAGGCACAAGAACGGATACGATTATGCTTGTTACTTTTGATAAAGGTTCAAAATCAGCAAGCGTTATTTCAATTCCTCGTGACAGTAAAGTTTATATTGGCGGGCATGGAATTGATAAAATCAACTCTGCACACGCAGTTGGCGGAATCGATGAAACTATAAGAACCGTTCAGGATATGTTCGGAGTTAAAATTGACCACTACGTTTTGGTTAATAACGCAGGTTTAAAAGAAATTGTAAAAATATTTGGAACTATTCCGGTTACCGTTGAAAAACGTTTAAGATACAGAGATTATGCGGGACATTTATTTGTAAATCTCGACCCTGGTAAACAAGAATTAAATGCCGAACAAGTAGAACAATTTGTTCGTTTCAGACATGATGCCGTTGGTGATATTGGCAGAATGGAAAGACAAAGAATGTTGATGAAAGGGTTGGTTACAAAACTTCAATCACCGGAAAGCATTTCTAAGTTGCCGGAAGTTATTTCAACAGCAAGTAAATATGTTCAAACTGATATGAATGTTTTTGATATGACAAGATATGCAGGCATCGCAAAAAGCATGAATCTTGATGATGTTATGACAGCAACACTTCCCGGTCATCCTTCTCAAAATTCTTCTGTAAGTTATTGGATTTTAGAACCCGATAAAGTTCAAAATATAATTAACAGATTAGTTTATCACATGGAAGAAGAAAATCCTTATGCTGAAAATTTAAAAATAAGTTTATTATATGATGAGGCTACCGCTCCTAAACTTGAACCTATAAAAGAAGTTTTAAAAGAAAACGGAATGGAAGTTGTCTGCGAAAGAGAAACTAAAAAAACTGTTCCCGAAGTTATTGTTCATTCAAATAATTTTACTTCAACAAAATATAAGTATTTAAAAACAATATTGCCTCAATTAAAACCTGCACATATGACAATATCTTATGATTTGTATTATTGCGGTGAATCTGACGCAACACTTATTTTAACTGAAGAAAAATAAGGAGTTTTTATGTTAAACGATTT
>JAKSUS010000074.1 GCA_024408745.1 Candidatus Gastranaerophilales bacterium
TGAATATGCTCAATATGCAGGAAATTATTACGGAACTGATATTAATGTTATTAATGAAAATCTTTCAAATGGTAAAAAATTAATTTTAGAGATAGATGTCCAGGGTGCATTACAAATTAAGAAAAAATATAAGGATGCAATATTAATTTTTATTTTACCTCCAAATCTTGATGAATTGAAAAAAAGATTAATTGGCAGAAATACTGAAAATGAAGAAATTATAAATCTAAGAATGTCTCAGGTAGAAAGAGAGTTAGAACGAGCTAAAGAATTTAATTACGAAATCATTAATGATGATTTACATGTTGCTATAAATTCAATTTTAAATATTATAAAAGAATAATAAATATATCTATTTGCTATATTCTAAAAAGATTTATTATGTAAATTAAAGAGTATTTTTTCTCATGTGTATTTATAAGTATTTATAGGGTATAAATATTAAATATTTGCACAGTTTTATACTTTATGTTAAATTAAATACGAGAGTAAGTTAATTATAAATATTTGTAAACATTTGTATCTTTTTTTCTGCAAATTAGCAAATAAATTCTATCAGATGATTAATATGATTAATAATTATCTAATAGCATGTAACAGATAAAACGCCAAAGGGACACCTATATGGGAATAATTCATAATTTTAATATAAGGAGCATATCTAAATGAGGGTAAATTTAAGTACTACTATTCCCAACAATCAAGTTTTTTGCAAACCTAAATCAAATTCTATAAACAGAATTAACACTAACAATGCAAATATTTATATTCCATGTATAAGCTTCGGCAATACTGCTCAATTACCTGAAGCAAAACCCTTTATATATGGTGCTGAATGTCAAGCAGGTTCTAAATCAGGAGGTGTTGCAGCAGTTGTAACAGATTTAGGCAAATACGGTTACGAATTTACACCTTATTATGGTGCCCGATTTTTCAATGAATTTTTTAAAAAAGAATTTTTATTTGTAAAGCCCACAGAAATTGCACCGGGAGTCTTCAGACAAGAACAAAAATATAAATTTTTAAGATCAGAAGTATTAACAAGAGTAAATGCCGAGGGCAAAGAAGTTCCTGTATTTATTCACCCTGACAAATTAGCAGCCGCAAAAGACGTTATTCAAAATGTTCCGGAAAAAGATGTTCAGTGGTTGGAAGAAGTTGCATCAAAAGAAATTGAAACCGCAAGCGGTAAAGAAAAAGCGGTGATATACAGAGTTACAAATCCCGGACATGAAAATAGATTTTACATATTTACTCAAGGTACTGCAGCAATGGAAAAACCATATATGAACAATTTTGGTTATTCGTCAAATGCTTCAAAACTTGGTTCTGCAAATCCGTATTCGGTAAACTGTAAAGCCTTTGTTGAAATGTTGCCTGATTTAGCACAAAAAGGATATATTTCACAAGGAATACTTTTTAATGATCCGCAAACTGCGTATGCCTGTGAACTATTAGCAAGGAAAATATTAAGAGGTGACACATTCTATCAAGGCTTGAAAGCAGGGTATGTTTGCCACAACCCCGGCGCAGGTTATCAGGAAAAAGCAGATCTTCGTTCTATGTTTTTAAATTTTGCATCAAAAGAAGAAATTGATGCAATAGATGCAAGCAAAATATATGGTAAGATTAAAGATAGAGAATATTTAAGAAATAAATTTTTTAGTCATTTTATGCCTGAATTGGTTGACTCTAATTTTGAAACATCAGGTTTAATGCTTGCCTTGAGGCACAGAGAACATGGTTTATTAAACTACGTTGGTGCAGTATCACCCGGAGCAGCCGAATCCTACTGTATAGGCAGAGGAGAAGCCGACGGTGTAAAAAAAGTAATGGCTGATTTGTTTAACAAAGGACTATTCCAAGGGATTTTAAACGGCTTAAATGATGTTAATATTGATCCTACAAAAGATGTAAGCTTAAAGTATAATCCTAAAACAGGTGAAGTTTTGCTTGACAAGAAAACAGGCAAACCACAAATGAGTAAGGAATATTATAATGCTGATTTTATAAATGCTAACAATGCTAAATTTGATGAAGAAACACAAGCAATTTTAAGAGCTGAACAACAAAAAGCACAAGGTCAAAATGTAGAAATTCCAAAAAGAACAGTTGAGAAATTAGAATTTGAAGCATTTAAAACTTTTGACCCTGATAAGCAATCATTAAAAGAAGTTATAGAGGCTAAGCAACACAATGCAGCAAGTTTATTCAGAAGAATTAACGCATCAGACGGTCATTATGAATATGTAACAGGTGCAAAAAGCAGTAAAGCCAAAATTATCGGGAAAATTGATAAAAGACTTATAGAAGCTATTGAAAACAAGGATCCAAGTACAAAAGAACTTGTTGATTTATTCGTTTCTTGGGGAAGACCAGATGAACAAAAAGGTATTGATAATGCTATTTTATCCTTCAAACGTTACCTAAATGAAGCAGCAGAAGCAGCAGGTGGCGATATTAACAAAAGCAGTGCTAAAAATTCAGTATTAATAATGGGTGGCGCAGTAGGAAGCTCTCACCTAAAAGATCCCATAAGAAAATTAATTGCAGAGGTTTTAGAAGATCCCCTAATGAAAGGAAGATTTGTATTTTTAGATGGTTTTGCACCGAATACTGTTTTGGGAAGTGCATCAACGTTTGGTACATTACCTTCAAGATGGGCTCCTTGCGAACTTGTTGACCACGAAATAAGAAAATTACTTGGTATTCCTATTGTAGGTGGCATTGAAGGTATGGCAGATAAAAACCCTGATATTAGGAATCCTCAGGAACATGATATAGCAACCGGATTTAAAACAACTCATAATAATCTGACAACTGTTGAAGAAATTGTTGAAGAATATGAAAAACAAGAAAATGCAATAAAAAAAGCATTTGAAGAACCTGATAAACTTATTGCAAAATCTAAACAAGAAATATCAGATGCTCAAATGATAATAAATACAACAAAAGGTAATGATGAGGCTTCACAAAAAGCGATAAAAGCAGCACTCGAAAAGAAAACTGCTGCTGAAAAAGCAATTAAAGAAGTTGAATTACAAAAGGCTAACATTAGGAAAAATCTAACAACAATATCTTCAAGAACAATGGAATTGATGGAAGATTATAAAGCCGAATTAAAAGAATTCATGGATACACAAAAGAAAAATTATTCAAAAATAAAAATTGATGCAAATGGTGTCGGATATGCCGTACTGTCTGAAGAAACACTTAATGATCAAATTATTATTCAATTAATTAAAGAAAACAACAAAAAAGCAGAAAGTGCTATTTGGAGAAAAAGACAAGCGGTAATTGATTCTGCTACGCAAGATGATTTGATTAAAATATACAAAGCCACTTCACAATTAACTCAAAACGAACGTGAGTTTTTAATGATGAATAACCATAAAATGAAAATACGTTGGGAAGATAACTCATCGCTACAACGTATTTTTAAAGACGGTAAGTGGGAACCTGCAAATATGTCAGCAAAAGAATTGTACTTTAAACTTTGTTTTGATGGTGAAAAAGTTAATCCTAAAAAATCACTTATAGAATTTACTGTTGAAAAACTTCATGAAGCTGAAGAAGAAATACGAGCATTATTAAAGAAAGCGGAAGAATCAATTCAAGATGCTCAACAAGCACCAATAAACACCAATATAACTCCGGGAAACGGAAGAAGATTTAACCCGAAAAAAGGAATAACTTTTGCTGAAAAATATTTAACAAAGCAAACAGCAGTTATAGCAGGTGGTGCTTTGGCAATAGCAGGTTTAGCATATTATCTCTTTAAACCGGAAAAACAGAATAATAAAAATGATGATAATACTCAACCCAAACATGCATCAACGTATATAGCATAGAAAGAATAATAACTATCATGAAAATTAATTCAATTAAAAATATAAATTTTGGAAAATTCAATAAACCTAATATAAGTAAAGCAGTTATGCAACAAATACTTGAATCTATGCCTAACAGACCTACATATTTCCAAAATATTGGTGGCAGATATGTTCATCCTTACACATCAGACTTCAATGCAGAAAGATTTAAGTTACTAAAATTAAAAGCAGACAATGATAGTAAGGTTATTGAAGCCAAAAGAATTCAAAAAACTTTTGATATTAAAGAATATGAAAAAACTTTTTTAGATATAAATATATAATTTAACTTGATTTATATTTATGTCTCTATTAAAATCTTAATATATGGACGCAATTAATTTATGGAGTGAATAATAATGAAACGCACATTAGAAGGAACAAAAATCAAAAGACAACACGTTAGCGGTTTTAGAGCAAGAATGTCAACTGCTAACGGACAAAATGTTTTAAACAGACGCAGAGCAAAAGGTCGTCACCAAATTGCAATCAGCCCTAAAACCAAAGCATAGAACTTATGTTAGCAAAGAGGTACAGACTTAGAAAAAACATTGAGTTTGTAGCAACTTATGCTCAAAAAAAGTATGTTTCAAACAAATATTTAACATTAAATTTAGGAAAACCAAAGCCACACAATGATTTTATATCTAAAGTGGCTTTTGTTGTATCAAAAAAAGTTGATAAGCGTGCAGTAGTAAGAAATAAAATAAAAAGAAGAATGAGGGAAGCGTATAAAATATTAATTAAAGATAATCCAAATTATCAAAAATGGATATCTCTCATTTTTTCTTCAAAAACCGAGTTTATAAATGCTGATTTTGAAACGGTAAAAGCACAAATGAAACATGCATTGGAAAAGGCAATAGCGAAATATGATTAAAAAAATTATATTATATTTAATAAATATTTATCAAAAATTTTCAAAATTAACTCCAAAATGTTGCAGGTTTTATCCCACATGTTCTCAATATATGAAAGAAGCAATTATAAAATATGGGATTATAAAAGGCGGTTGGATGGGAGTAAAACGTATTTGTCGTTGTCATCCCTGGAATGCAGGCGGTTACGATCCGGTCCCATAACAAATTATACTTTTTTTATATATTCTGCTATAATATTACAGGATAAGAGGAAATTATATGAAATCAAAAGCACAAAGTTTAATAGAATTCGCAATTATATTATTGTTTGTAACACTTACAGCCGTTATATCTTTACAGATTATCGGTACCAAAATCAATTCTTCCGTATATAGAGATGAAAATATGATTGAAGAAGAAGTTCAACAGGCACAATCAGCAGAAGAGGCAAATTGTACCAAAATGGGCTTAAAATGGGATAAACAAAACGGTTTGTGTGAGGCACAATAAATTTTATTTTTTACAAAGAAACACCTGATTTGTAAATCAGGTGTTTCTTATTGTTTATGTTATCTTATGCTATTGCTTCCTGACCTTTTGTTTCAATTTCTTTTTGAATTTTTGAAGCAAAATCATCAACAGACATAACACCTATTTGCCCCCTGCCTGATGAACCGCGAACGGCAACAGAATTGTTTTCTATTTCCTTATCACCCATAACTAACATATAAGGAACTTTTTTATTTTGCGCTTCTCTGATTTTGTAATTCATAGATTCGCTTCTGTCATCAAGTTTTGCTCTGATACCTAATGCACGAAGTTGTTTATAAACTTTTTCGGCATAATCAACGTGTCTGTCAGCAATTGGAATAACTTCAACTTGAGTTGGTGCAATCCAAGTCGGAAATGCACCTGTATAATGTTCAATTAATAAACCGCAAAATCTTTCCATTGAACCGAAAATAACTCTGTGTAGCATAACCGGAGTTTTTAATTCGCCGTCTTTATCCTGATATTTTAATTCAAATCTTTCAGGAAGATTAAAGTCTAATTGAACTGTTGCACCTTGCCATGTTCTACCAATTGCATCTTTTAATTTGAAATCGATTTTGGGGCCGTAAAATGCACCGTCGCCTGCATTAATGTCATATTTTAATCCTTTTTTATTTAATGCTGCAACCAAACCTGCTTCTGCTTTATCCCAATTTTCCAAAGTACCTACATAATTTTCTTCAGGTCTTGTAGAAAGTTCAACTTCATATTTAATATTAAACATTTTCAAAGTATCATCAACAAAGTCAATTACATTGATAACTTCATCATCAAATGTTTTTAATTCAATTAAACCTTTATT
>JAKSUS010000075.1 GCA_024408745.1 Candidatus Gastranaerophilales bacterium
CAAGACCGATTGAAGCCGCAGTTAAAACAAGTGGCATTGTAATTAACAACATCACCAAAAAACCGTTTGCCAAGTGTTCCATCAATAATTCCATAAACTTTTACCTCATCAGTTGAAACTTTGTATAAGACCGCTGACGACCATGCCCCAACCGTCAACCGCAATAAATATCAGTAGTTTAAACGGCAGAGAAATAATGGTAGGTGATAACATCATCATACCTAAGGCAAGAAGAATGTTTGCAACAACAAGGTCTAAAATTACAAACGGAACGAAAATAATAAAACCGATTTCAAAAGATTTTTTTAATTCACCAACCATATAAGCGGGAGCAACATCAAAAATGCTTATATCAGCAGGAGTTTTAGGCTGAGGTCGTTTTGCAAGAAACAAGAAAAACGCTAAGTCCTTCTGCTCTGTCTGTTTCATCATAAATTCTTTTAAGGGTTCCGAGCCTTCTTTCATTGTGAGCATAATATCCCCTGTTTTCTGATACGGGACGCTTCCCGCCTCATACATTTTTGTAAAGACCGGTGACATTGTATAAAGTGTCATAATTATTGATAAACCGATAATGATAATTCCGGGCGGAACTTGTTGAGTACCTAATGCTGTTTTTAAAATTGAAAATACAATTACAAAACGCATAAAACTCGTTAAACATGCAAATGCAAACGGTAAGAGCGAAAAAACCGTCATTAATATAAGCATTTGCAATATCGGATTTAAGTCTTTTATCATTGCTTCCATATATATTTGAACTCCTTAATTGTTTAATTTGTTTAGCATGGACTTTATTATGCTGTCTTCTGCCGTTGTTTTTCTTTGTCTTTTGGGTGTTTGTTTTTCTTCTAAATATCCTTGAAAATCTTCATTAACTTTACTTTCCATATTGTTAATATTTTCAATAATTTCACCGTCAGAATTTAATTTTGCAAGTAAAGTTGTTGAGTTTGCATCAGATGCAACTAAAAATTTTTCATTAAAAGCTCTTACAACGTGTAAAGTTTTTCGCGGTGAAAGGTTTAAACTTTCTTCAATTTCAAGGTTTTTATTTTTTTTAGCGAAAGTTGTATTTATATTTAAAGAACTTTTAGCAACTAAAAAAGCGATAAATAAAAGCCCGATAACTCCTGATGTATAAAATATGAATTTCATTAAATAATGAGCCATGTTCTATTCCTCAATTTCAAAATCTTTTACATCAAAATCATCACTTGCTTCTTGTTGTTGCTTTTCATTAGAAGCAATTTCATCCTGAGAAAAAATTTCGGTAACTTTAACACCGTATTTTGAACCAACAATAATAAGTTCGCCTTTTGCAACATTTCTGTTTTCAACTTCAAGCATAACTTCATTTCCGTAGATTGAGTCAAGTTCCATAACAACACCTTCTGTCATATCTCTTAACTCACCGAGGCTCATTTTAACCTTAGGGAATTTTGCACAAACATCAACTTGCACATTATCCCAAATATCTTTAGTTGACACCCCTGTATCCTCCTTATTTATATCATTATCTTCATCATCCATAAACAGTCTTGGGTCAGGATTTACCGCAAAATCTATTTTTGTGGGGTAAATAACTGACATTTTTTTAATATTACTTTTTTCTAATACTACAATATCTTCCGTTTCAATATTGTTAATATCATCAAGGGAAAGTCTTGTTTTACCTATAAAAATATCAACAAGAGTTTTTGCCCGTCGGAATTTTGTCGTATCAATTTTGCCTTCTTTTTCTTCTAATTCAGGCAGTTTAATAACTTTTAAAGGTAATTTTAAATATATTTTACCTATATCATATTTTTCATTCCCATCTTTTAAAACAAAACCAAAATTCAAATAATCCTCAAAAACTTCTTCGTCTTCAATATTTTTCTTAATCTCTTTCGGAGTTAAGATTAAAGGTTTTAAATTAACAAAAAATTTGTTTGCAAATTTACTTATAATTGTTCCTTCTAATTCTGTAATTGAAGATAAATCAAAATATTTTTTCCCATTTTCACCTAAAGTTTTTTCCAATAATATTTCGCAGGCACTATCTGATATTTTAAATGAATAAGTTAAAGAATGTACTTCTGCCTGAGTTACAAAATATTCATTACCTGATGAAAAATTATTTTCATTTAATTCAAGAGAAAAAAGTTTAATATTTAAAGAAGTGTTCCAAAACTCTTCCACAGTAGTTTTTAAAAGATTTGAAAATTCATTTTCAAACCATTCAAAATATTTTTTTATATCTTCATTGGAAGTTTGTTTGATTGCCGTTAGTGGCATAGATTTTTGCTCCCCTTATTTCTCTTGTTACACATATTTTATAATTTTTTTTACCTGTCGGCAAATGCTTTACCTTTTTATATTTAATAAATTATTTTGTTAAATCAACTTTTGAAAAAGAATTTCTTACTTCTTCCCTATCGTCAAAATGAATAGTTTTATCTTTCAAAATCTGATAATCTTCATGTCCTTTACCTGCAATAACAACAATATCATCAGGTTTTGAAATTTTTGAAGCTAATTTTATTGCCAAATGTCTGTCGGCTTCAACCATAATTTTATCCTGAGAAAGTGATTTTATTCCGCTCAAAATGTCCGTAATGATTTGTTGAGGATCTTCACTTCTCGGATTATCAGATGTAACGATTGCGACATCGGAAAGTTTTTCAACAATTGCTCCCATCTTGGGACGTTTTGTTGCATCTCTGTCGCCACCGCAACCAAATACACAAATTAATCTTCCGTTATCCGGCAGAATTTTTCTTGCCGTATTTAAAACATTTTCTAAGCCGTCAGGAGTGTGTGCATAATCAACAATGGTTAAAGGTTCTTTTGTAATTGCTTCAAATCTTCCTGCAACTCCATGAGTTTCTTCCAATGCTTTTATTGTTAAATTAATATCCAAATTTTGTGAAATAGCGGTTGTTAAAGCTGCCAATGCATTATAAACGCTGAATAATCCCGTCATTAAAAGATTAATTTTGTAATTTCCTAAAGGTGTTACGCAGTCAAAACTTGCTCCTAATGTATCAAATTTTAAATTGGTTGCTTTTATATCAGCATCATTATTAATCCCATAAGTTAAAATTTTAACATCATCGGGAACAATTTCTTTAAATTTTTCAGCCCATTTGTCATCATTATTGATAATTGCTTTTGAACCTGATTTTAAATTTTTGAATAAAGTTGCTTTTGCTTCGAAATAATTTTGCATTGTAATATGATAGTCCAAATGGTCTTGTGTTAAATTAGTTAAAACTGCACAATCAAATTCGCAAGTCCCGACTCTGTGTTGACAAAGTGCGTGAGAACTGACTTCCATAACTACATTATCAATTTTATTGTCAAGCATTGTACATAAAGTTCTTTGAAGTTCGGGCGCTTGTGGTGTTGTGTGTTTTGCATCTTTATAAGTATCGTTATAATTTAATTTATAACCTAAAGTTCCAATTAAACCACAAGATTTTTTATTATATTCAAAAATTCTTTCGATAAGATGTGTAACTGTCGTTTTGCCGTTTGTTCCCGTAATACCGATTAAATTAATTTTTTTAGACGGATAGTCAAAAAGTATTCCCGCTAAATCGGAAATGGTTTTCTGCGTATCTTTAACAATTAAAGTCGGAATTGTAATTTCATCTATCGGATTTTGAGCAAGAATTGCAACAGCACCGTTATCTTGTGCCATTTTTGCGTATTTATGACCGTCTGTTTTTTCACCGACTAAACAAACAAAAATATCTCCTTGTTTAGTTGTTTTTGAATTATAAGAAATATCTTTAATTTCAATATTTTCGGAATTGTTTATAACTTCATCGGGTTTTAAAAACTCTGTTAATTTATCGAGTAGCATTATATTCTCCTTATTTTTTAACGTTTAAGCCGGGGGCATCGGGTTTCATATTCAAGTGTCTTGTGACAAAAGTTGCAACTTCATTAAAGACAGGGCCTGCAACTGTTGAACCCCAAACTTCCGCACCTTTCGGGCTATCAACAACAACCATAATTAATATTTGAGGATTAGATGCAGGGAAAAATGCAGCAAATGAAGTATAAACAACACCCTTTAAATATCCGCCACCACGAGGGTTTGGTTTACGGGCAGTCCCGGTTTTACCTGCAACCGTAAAATTCGGGATTTTGCCTGCAACTGATTTTGAACTTCTTATACTTCCTGCAAGTAAAGTTCTCATTGCCTGAGCAGTTTCAGGAGTAACAACTTGTCTTGTTTTGATTTTTTCCGCTGCTTCTTCATCAGAATATTTAATAACGTGAGGAGTAACCCAAACACCGTCATTAGCAATAGATGCAACTGCTGATGCCATTTGTATCGGAGTTGCGGCTAAAGAATAGCCAAAACTAATCGTTGCTTTTTCAATAGTACTCCATGTTGAAGCAGGGTGCAAAATACCTTGTGATTCACCGGGCAGGTCAATTCCCGTTTTTGAACCGATACCAAATGCATGAATTTGATTATAAAATTCCTGATTGGTCATTTTTAAAGCAATCTGAACACTACCTACGTTAGAACTGTGTTCAAGCAAATAAGGCAAGCCAATTTCTCCCGGGCAGGGTCTTATTTTGACATCGTAGTTTTCAATAGGCCATCCCTGAATTTTAATTGTTCCGCTATCATAAACCGTATCTGTCGGTTTCATTTTCCCTGTATTTAAAGCAGATGCGACGGTTAAGATTTTAAAAGTCGAACCCGGAGGATAAACATCTGATAATACCCAATTTTTAACCGTTTCATAGGAATATTTATTGTATTCATTCGGGTTATAAGAAGGAGAAACTGCCATTGCAAGTATTTCACCGTTTCTCGGGTTCATTACGATTACAGTTCCTTTCGCAGCTGATGTAGCCGTAACCATTTTATTTAATTCTTTTTCTGCAACGTGCTGAATAGCTGAATCAATTGTTAAAGTTAATCTTTTGCCTTTTATTGGTTTAGAAATCTCTTCAGGGTTAGTATCAAAATCAAAAATTACTCTGCCGTGACCGTCTTTTTGAAATTGACTGAATTTAACTTCTTCAACTTTTTTTGAACCTGTTTTTTCAACGCCTGCGGCAATATTTGCATCAGGGTTTACATATCCTAAAATATGCGAAGCTAAATTACCCTGAGGATAAACTCTCACGCTTCTTTCAGGTGAACTTATTGTAGTTAATTGAAGTTTCCTTATAGCTAAAGCCGACTCTCTGTCGACACCTTTAGCTATTGAAATAACGGGCAAATCCTGATTTAATTTTTTTAATAAAGTTTTATTATCAATTTTTAAAATCGGCGAAAGAAGCCTCGCTACATCTTCTCTTGTTTCTTCTTCTTTAAAGTATTGAGGGTGAGCGAAAATGTCATAAACAGTACCGTCAGTTGCAAGCTTTAAACCGTTTCTGTCAAAAATTTCGCCTCTGAAAACTTGTGTTTTCTTAATTCTGTCATTTAAGGCTTTTTGCTTATATCCTTTAATATCAAAAATTTGCATACTTGCCATTTGGCATACTACGGCAAATATTAAAAATCCTAAACCAAATTTAATAATTTTAACATTGCGTCTGTAATGTTTTGGATTTACGTTAAATAAATTCATTTTTAATAATCCTAAAATCCTGTAACTGTACTTAAATTATTGGTTTGTGGTTCATTATGCTCAACTGTTTTTGCATTAACATGATTTACTTCCAAAACATTTTTTGCTTTGTCAAAATCTGCAGTTGATGAAACCTTTGTATCAACAGAATAATAAGATTTTACATTTTCTAATTTATTTTCAAGTTCTATATTTTCATAATTTAATTCACTTATTTTGCTGTGTAAATTTGAAAGTTTTGTTTCGCTTAAAGAAACTATTGTATAAACAGAAACGAAAGCAAATGCAAAAATTCCGCAACAAATAAGCATTGTGATATTTATAGCAAGTCCGATATTTTCCGGCGATGTTTTTTTATTTGTTTTTTTATTTGTGTTTTCTTTTTTTATCGGTGATG